>DASZUX010000666.1:0-9730 GCA_035547455.1 Chitinophagaceae bacterium | reverse complement strand
TAACCCTACGAATATCATCCCAAAGAAAAACAGGTCGTACAGGTTGATATGAAATGTATAGGAATTCAACAGACCGAAATTAGGCAATCCTTAAACATCAGTTTCTGGTTCATAGCACATATAAAAAACTGCACTCTTACGCTTCCATCCTCTCACGTTTGCCGTTTCACTTTTCACCTGGCTTATTCCGTCCGCAAACTCTTTACCGGGTTGGCAAGGGCTGCTTTGATTGCCTGGAAGCTAACGGTGCCAAAAGCTATTATTATTGCTGCCATACCGGCAATAGCTATAAGCCACCAGTGCATATCTTCACGGTAAGCAAAATCATGCAGCCATTGCTGCATGGCAAACCATGCAATGGGCGACGCAATAATAATAGCTATTAATACAAGCCTTATGAAATCCTTTGATAATAAGCCAACAAGAGTTGGTATATCGGCGCCCAGCGTTTTGCGTATCCCAATTTCTTTTGTGCGCTGTTCCGCCGCATAGGCGGCCAACCCAAATAGACCCAGGCAGGCAATAATGATAGCTAAAAATGTAAATGCCACAAATATCGCCCCTATGCGGTCTTCTGCCCGGTAAGCAGCATCAAATTCAGCGTCCATAAATGAATAAGTAAATTCCTGGTTGGGCGCAAAGGCTTTCCATTTGCCTCTTATCTCACCCATAAGGTCAGTAATGTTGGCTGTGTTAACCCTTACACTTAAGGCACCTTTATCCCCGGCCAGGTAGAAGACAACAGGGGTTATATTTTCGCGCAGCGATTTAAAATGAAAATCTTTTACCACGCCAATAATTGTAAACTGTTGCACACCAACCGTATTGCGGTAAATGGTTTTATTTAAAGGATCTTTAAAGCCAAAAAATTTTGCCGCAGCTTCGTTAATAATAACGGCTGAGGAATCCGTTTTCATACCGGCTGAAAAATTACGGCCAGACTTTAGCTGCATACCCATTGTTGTAATATAGTCTTCGTCAACAGGCCAAAATTCTGTAAGCATAGAAGCATGTGATGTAAGTGTCGCATCGGGAAAAAGGGCCGTAATATTACTGGCACCGCCCGTTGGTACAAAGCCCGATAACGTTGCGTCTTTAACACCAGGCAATTGTTTTATCTGCCGTTTAAATGTTTGCGCCCGGTTGTTAAGGCTTTCCGTATTTTTTATGATAAGCACCTGGTTACGGTTATAGCCAAGGTTTGTAGTTTGTATATAGTGAAGCTGGTTATAAATAACCATAGTACCGATTATAAGAAAGATAGAAATGCTAAACTGGAACACGACCAAAAAGCTGCGCAGGCCACCCCCTTTAAACCCGGCCGAAAGCTTGCCCTTAAGTATATTAATGGGCTGAAAACGGGAAAGGAAAAACGCGGGATATGACCCTGCAATAAAACCGATAACTACTGTTAACACCAACGAGCAGGGTGCCAGCCACAAAAATGTTTGCGCTGTAAAAGCAAGCTGTTTGCCTGACACGCTGTTGAATAATGGCATAAGCAGCCATGCAACTGCAATAGCAATAATAGTTGATGCCATTGTTACCAGTACAGACTCTGTTAAGAATTGTGCAATAAGGTATTTACGGGGCGAGCCTAACACTTTGCGCACACCTACTTCTTTAGCGCGGTTTGACGAGCGGGCTGTTGAAAGGTTCATAAAATTAACACAAGCAATAAGCAGGATGAACACAGCAATTGCCGAGAATATATATACATATTGAATACTGCCGTTACGGCCAAGCTCCTGCTGCAGGTTTGAATGCAGGTGAATTGCAGTTAGCGGGGTAAGATGATATTTTAAATAGTCGTTTTTACCCAACAATTGCGCATTATACTGCATAGCTACGCTGCTTAATTTTTTGCATATTTCTGCTATGTTTGCGCCCGGCTTAAGCAGCAGGTAGGTGTTGTAACCACCGCCACCCCAGTTGGGGTTGCGGCTTTCGGGCAATGTTTCCATTGACAGGAACATGTTAAAGTTAAAATGGCTTTGCGGGGGCATATCTTTTATAACACCGGTTACTTTAAAATTAAGGGAATCGTTCAGCACCAGCGTTTGACCAATTATGTTTGTGCCGTCAAAATATTTTTTTGCCGCACTTTCAGTAAGCACCACGGTATTGGGTTGGGCAAGCGCGGTATTGGGGTCGCCTTCAATCATCGGCAGGGTAAATACATCAAACAAGGTTGCATCAGCATAAATTACACCTGTTTCCTGCAATACCAAGTTGCCTTTCTTTACATGAAAACCCGTAGGCTGTTCGTATGCGGGTCTTAACCTTACTGCCTGCTCAACGGTTGCAAAATCTTTTTTAGCTTCATCGGCAAAGCCTGTTTGAACCGCCGCGTAGGAATTGGCGTTATTGCCAAATTTTACTTCTATATCGGCACGGTATATATTGTCTGCTTTGGTGTTATACCTGTCATATTTCAATTCATCGGCCACATAAAACACAATCAGCAAACAGGTGGCCAATCCTATTGAAAGGCCGGCAATGTTAATGGCGGTAAAACCTTTGTTGCGCCTCAGGCTGCGTATAGCAACCTTCAAATAATTTCTAAACATAAAATTGCGGTTTAATTTTTCAGCAGCCCAAACATGCGGACTGGCTGAACGCAATATTACCGGCCGTATGGGTAACCGGGGTGCCAACTTATCAATTGGTACTCCTTTTTCCAGGCTGTTTTTGTATTCGGTGGGGGTTTTGCCGGTCATCTCTTTAAACACCCGGTTAAAAGTTGTTTTGGAATTAAAACCGCATTCATAAGCAATACCCAGCAATGTAAGCCGGTGGTAAGCGGGATCCTGCATTTTACGGGCAACTTCCCTAACCCTGAATTCATTTATAAAATCGGTGAAGTTTTTTTCCAGCCCTGTGTTAATAATGCGCGATAAATCATGCGGGTATATCTTCAGTTGCATTGCCAGTGTGGCCAGGGTAAGTTCAGCATCCTCGTAAAGGCGGTTTACGGCCACGGCCTCCTTCAGCCGCCGGCCTTTTTCCTTTGCATCCAGCCTGCCTGCTGTTGCCATTGTTACAGGGGCGCTGCTACCTGTTTCCAGTATCGCTTCCACCGCCATACCCATAACTGCAAGGGCAGCAGCCCAGTAAAAAACATCACTAACCAGCGGTAATACACATAAAAGGCCCAGCAGGCGCAGCATCCTTTCCAGCCGCCGAAAGGCAAACCGTGGCCTGTCCATCAGCACTGGCTGCAGCCGGCGGTAAAAACTTTCTATCACTCTGTGCGCCATGTATAAATAGATGATGGCCGAAATTAAAAACGGCCATGCAGGTACCCAAAATGCCACGGCCAAAGGGCAAAAATGCAGTATATCTTTCCACCGTAACCGGCTGCCGGGGTACACTCGCTTACATACATGCAAATACAGCAGCGGGCCCAGCGCAGGCAACAAAAACGGTGTAATACCACCTGTGTTTAATACCGTTACGGCTACGGCCAGGCTTAAAAACAGGTTGGCCGCCTGGCCGGCACGTTTTGCGAATGCTAAAAGCAGCGCAAGCGTAAGCCCCGAGAATAATATACCGGTGCAGGCCACGTTATACAGGCTGGTATTTAAAAAATAGTCCATCAGGTAAGGCTACTATTTTCAATCATCGTTCCAAATTTATAACAAATTGACAGTCAGTGTTTTATATAATTATAAAAAGGTTTGTTGTAACAAAACCGAACAAGGCGCCGTACGGTTTTAAAATGCGGGCAGCCGCCCAGGCAATGCTTCAATTTCAAAAATATACGGTAATATACCCCGGGTGTGATTTATGTCACGAAAAAAGGGTACCGGGTTATTCATATTTGCAGTACATAATATGCAATTATGATAATTGAACAAATTTATACAGGCTGCCTTGCACAGGGGGCTTATTATATTGAAAGCGAGGGGGAGGCAGCAGTAATTGACCCCCTGCGCGAAGTTGAGCCATACCTGCAGAAGGCACGCAGGAACAATGCACGGGTAAAGTATGTGTTTGAAACCCATTTTCATGCAGATTTTGTATCAGGCCATATTGACCTTGCCAATAAAACCGGGGCTTCCATTGTTTACGGGCCCGGGGCCGCACCTGCATTTGCCGCCATTGTGGCGCAGGATAACCAGGTATTTAAAGTAGGTAAAGTTGAGTTTATTGTGCTGCATACCCCCGGCCATACCATGGAGAGTACCTGCTTTTTGCTGCGTAACGAGGCTGGTAAAGATGTTGCGCTGTTTAGCGGCGACACTTTATTTATAGGCGATGTAGGCAGGCCCGACCTTGCCCAAAAAGCAGCAAATATGACGCAGGAAGAACTGGCGGGTATTTTATTTGACTCATTACGCAATAAAATAATGCCCCTGGCAGATGATATTGTTATTTACCCCGCGCACGGCGCCGGCAGCGCCTGCGGCAAAAATATGAGCAACGAAACAACGGGCACCCTCGGCAATCAAAAAGCAACCAACTATGCGTTGCGCAGCGATATGACAAGGGATGAATTTATTAAAGAGGTTACGGTTGGCCTTACACCGCCGCCCGGGTATTTTCCGCTAAATGCAATGCTTAACAGGCAGGGATACGAAAGTATTGACGAAGTATTAAAGCGCGGCCGCCAGGCGCTGTCGCCGGAGGCTTTTGAAGCCGCCGTCAACGAAACAGGCGCACTGGTACTGGACACGCGTGACCCCGAGGTATTTGTAAAGGGCTTTATTCCAAACTCCATCAACATCGGCATACATGGCAATTTTGCGCCCTGGGCCGGTGCATTGATAATAGATGTAAAACAACCTATACTGGTAGTGGCAAACAGCGGCGAAGAAGATGAGGTAATTACCAGGCTGTCTCGTGTCGGTTTTGATTATGTGATAGGTTTCCTGGAAGGCGGTTTTCCCGCATGGCAAAATGCGGGTAAGGCCGCCGGACAGGTAACATGTGTAAGCGCTGATGAACTGGTGAATATATGTAAACGGCAAGAGGTAAAACTGCTGGATGTACGTAAACAGAGCGAGTATAACAGCCAGCATGTAACGTTTGCAGAAAACCTGCCGCTGGATTATATAAATGATAATATGCAGCAAATTGACCGCAATAAAACATATTACGTACACTGCGCATCCGGGTACAGGTCGGTTATTTTTACATCCATCCTTAAATCAAGGGGGTACGATAACCTTATTAATGTGCAGGGAGGCTTTAAGGCTATTAATGCTACCGGCACATTGCCTGTAACAGATTATGTAACACCCGCCACCTTATTGTAAACAATACTTTAAAATAAAAATATGCTGAGTTTTTTAAAAAACATGTTTGGCAGTAACAGTACCAACTACAAACTGCTGGTTAGTAACGGCGCAGTAATTATTGATGTAAGAACGCCGGGTGAGTATAGCTCCGGCAATATCAGGGGTTCAAAAAACATCCCGCTAAATGTGCTTAAAAGCAAAATACCCGAGCTGAAGAAAACAGGTAAACCCGTAATTGCAGTATGCGCAAGCGGAGCAAGAAGCGGTATGGCCCGTACGATGCTGGAACAACAGGGTATTGAAGCATACAACGGCGGCAGTTGGTTATCACTCGTAAATAAATTGTAACATGAAACGCATTTTGCAGGGCTGGCATTTTGTTAGGCTGTTACGCCTTGTGCTGGGTATTATGATAGTTTGGCAGGCGGCGGAAACGCACGATTGGGCAATTGCAGCAATTGGCATGCTGTTGGCTGGTATGGCTGTAATAAATGTGGGTTGCTGTAGCGTTAACACCGGCTGCAGGCAACCCCGGCAAATAAACCAAAAAGCCCTTGACGGGGATGTAGTGTTTGAAGAAGTAAAGGGTGATTAGTAACAACCTAAAAGCAACGATAACATGGAGACAGCAAACAAAAGCTTTGGCGAAATAATTAAAGGCGATAAACCCGTGCTGGTTGACTTTTTTGCCACCTGGTGCGGGCCCTGCAAACTTATGCAGCCCATATTGCACGACCTTAAAACCCGTATTGGCGACAAAGCCACCATTTTAAAATTAGATGTTGACAAAAACCCGGCTGTTGCACAGGCGTTTAATATACAGGGCGTACCCACCCTTATTATTTTTAAAAACGGCGAAATAAAATGGCGGCAAAGCGGTGTGCTGCAGGCCAACCAGCTGGAGCGTATTATAAACACCCTGTAAGCGCAGGTAAAAAGTATTGCTGTTGCTGCCAAATATTGTGCCCATAGCCATTGTATTTTCCCTTGGAAAACTGCTGTACTAATAATGCAGCGCAGCTAAACTGTATGAGAAACACCTTTTTGTGTTGTTTTGCTGCACCGCCCGCCCTTTTATTGGCAACTAATTAGTGCATGCTGTTGTTTTTGTGCATATTTGTAAAAACTAACGCATTTACAATACCGGTTGCTTATGAAAAAAGGGTGGAATATTACCGAGAAAGTTATTGCAACATTACTGCAGGCCTGGGCGCTGTTTTACCTGTACCTGCTTACAGCAGGCATAAATACCAAGCTAAACTTCGGGCTGCAGGTAGGCCAGATAAAAAAGGAAGACATCTCGTTTTGGGAGTTGTTTAAAATATTTCATTTTAATTATATAGCCGGGGTATTTTGTTTTTTAGCAGGCCTGGGTTTACTGTACGATAAAAAAACCGGGTGGATAGCCTCCCTCATTTCTTCCCTTGTATTTGCCGGCTTTTTGCTCACCTCTGGTCGTAACGGCGTTACAAAAAGCAATAATCCTCATCTTGCCACTTCTATAAGTTATATTGTTGTTGCAATAGCCTTTGCCGCCATATTTCTTGTACTTGTGCTAAAACCCTTCAGGCAAAAATACAAGCCCACCACAGCCAACTGGCTGGTAGTGCTGGGCGCCGTAATACTCGCCGTTATTGACACCTCCGTGCTGGGAGGGATGTAGCTGAGGTTTTGGGTTCATAGTGGAGCGATGCGGGTTGGGTTGGTTGAAAGTCCATGGTCAATGGTCCATAGTCCATGTTAGGGAAGGTTAATGGTTAATGGGAGGAAGGGTTCATAGTTCATAGTTAATGGTTCATGGGAAGAACGATGGGGGTTAAGGTGATTGGATTGTAAGGCCCAGCCCCAACGGGGCGACATATCACAGCGACGGGTTTCAACCCGTCGTAATAAAAGGTACGATGTTTACCAAGCCCTGTAAGGGCGATATATCTGAATGCAACAGCAGCGTCCTGTGGTTTATGATTCATAGTTCATGGTAAGAACGATGGGGGTTAAGGTGATTGATTGTAAGGCCCAGCCCCAACGGAGCGCCATATCACAGCGATGGGCCCGCCCGGATGAATTGCCGTCCATACCGGCACGTTCGGACGGGTTTCAACCCATCGGTAAGTTATGTACACACCATGCCCAGCCCCAAAGGGGCGATATAGCATAGCGATGGGTTTCAACCCATCGGTTAAAAGATGGAATGAAGATTACCAAGCCCTGAAAGGGCGATATATCCTGTGGCTTAAAACTCGTAACGCATCGTCATACCGCGCAATACCTGCAGCAGATGGCAATATTCCCCGCAATCTATTTGTCAAGCATCGTTATAGCATGGTGTTTGCCTTTAAGCATAAACTTGCGGCTTTGTTCAATAGCATCCATCACCTGCTCTAAAATTTCCTCTACGGTGCGGGTGTAATCAATTTGCAAAGGCGCTTTAAAACGTACGGAGAGTATGGAGCCCTTCTTTTTAAAAGTAAGCCCGCGTTTGGTAAAGGCGCGCCAAAAGCCGTTTATTACCACGGGTATTACTATGGGCTGGTGGTTTTTTATAATATAGGCAGTGCCCCTGCGGCCGGGGGCAAAGGGTTTTGTGGTACCCTGCGGAAAAGTAATAATCCAGTTACTGCGCAGGGCGTCGGTTATTTTACGCGTGTCGCTCGGGTCAAGGCCGCGGCGTACTTCTTTACCACCCTCGCGCCAGGTGCGCTTAACGGTTAATGCGCCCGCCATTTTAAACAGCCTGCTTATAAAAGTGCCGTTCATCGTTTCTTCGGCAGCCACAAAATATATACGTGTAAAAGGGTTTAACAGGTAAAACGGTATGCCCAGTTTGTTGCGTTTGCGCCACTTAACCGCGCAAAAAATATGTATAAATGTAATAACATCAGCAAAATAAGTTTGGTGGTTGCTAACAAACAGCACGTTCTTTTTGGGCAGGCCTTCAAGGTGCTCGGTACCTTCAATTTTAAGCTTGTTAATAATGGCAAGGCCGGGGTAGGTAAGTATGCCTACTGCGGCGTAAATAAATGCCCTGAAAACTTTTACATGCTTTAACCGTTCAAACACTGCGCTCATTAGTTAGGTTGTTAAAACGCGGCAAAATAAGCATATAAATATATTGTTAACGCCTTGTATATAAAATTTTATATTTATTACGGCTTTAATATTATTTGTTTAATACACCCAAAAACCATTTTATGAAACATGTTATGCTTGCCGCTGTTATATGCGGTACCATTTATTTTGCACACGCGCAAAATACACTACCTGTACAAAAAACCATTAGTGTTACCGGCCTTGCGGAGCAGGAAGTAACGCCCGATGAAATTTACATACAGGTTGACCTTAAAGAGTACGATAAAAGAGGCGTTGGCAAAATTGGACTTGATGATATTAAAAACAATTTTTTGGCTGCCTGTAAAAACACAGGTATTGCAGACAGTAATATTGCCGTAAAGGCATACGACGGCGCCGGTAACTACTGGGAATACCGGCGCAGTCGTAAAAAAAATCCAGACCTTAAAGCCGGTATAAGCTACTGGGTTAAGGTAAACAACCCGCAGGCGATGGATGACCTGGTGGACAAACTGGATGACGAAGCCACTACCAATTTTTTTATTGCAAAAGTTGATTACAGCAAACGCACTGAGCTGAAAAAACAGCTTAAAATACAAGCGGTACAGGCGGCTAAAGCAAAGGCTGAATATCTTACACATGCCATTGGGGAAAATATTGGCGGGGCTGTAACCATTACGGATGATGATGATAACAGTAAGGCTGGGTACTATAACGTTGCTGTAGCCAACTATGTACCGCAACGGAGGTTGTATAATACAGAAGATATGTCAACAGGCGGTGTTGCATTTAAAAAAATACAATACCAGTTCCAGGTAAGTGTGGTGTTTGCATTGCAGCAGCAGCCACAGTAATGTGCAGTATCTTTTTAAGCCGCTGCCCGGGCAATATTATTAAGTTAAGGGCAAACCGTTAATGCACGGAGGGTTCGGGTTGTGTAAATTAAATTTTTACCAGGTCCCGGAGGGCGGAATAACACTGCGATGAATTTTAACCAATCGCTGATATATTACGCCCTTCCTGTACCCAATACAAAACCTTAATAACATTACCCTGCCCGGCCATAAACCCGGGCGCACTGCATGCCTGTGTGCATACACCGGGTTTAAAAACAGTAAAACCCTCAATCTGCCCTTTTCCCCGACTTTTCCTAAAATTTAATTTGCCATTTTTTAGACAAAATGCTAAATTTGTTGACAAATAACGCTAAATAAATTAGTATTTTATATGGATGCGCAGGGTAATAAACCGTTTTGGCAGCAGCGCTGCCGTTATACGCCTTTTAAAATTTTTAGTTCCCCCGCTACGCTGTGGCGCGCGGCCGGCCAATACTTTGCCTACATGGATGCCGGCACCGGCGGCGTACCCCTTAAACCCGGCAAAAAAACGGCGGCCCCTGCGGGTGACTCCTCACCTGC
>DASZUX010000665.1:0-1869 GCA_035547455.1 Chitinophagaceae bacterium | reverse complement strand
TAAAACATTACTGCAGCCGCAGCACACATAAGCAGTTTTCTCATGTAAATTGTTATTTTTTGTGGGGAAACGTTCAATAGCCATTTGAAGTGCAAGCGCGGCAATACCGCCACTTACAAAAATAATATATGCCCGCCTGTTTATACGGAACACCTGCACCAGCACGAATGAAATTGCCAAAACAACAGAGACAATGATCAGTTGGCCTGCTTCAAGGCCCAGGTTAAAGGCAAAAAGCTGGGTGATGATGTTTGTATCTCTGCCGAGCATGCTTTTTAGCAGGCTGCTGAAACCAAGCCCGTGTATAAGCCCGAAAAAAAGGGCATAAAAATAAATAACCGGGTATTTTGATTTAAAAGAAAAGTCTTTTACAAAACAGTTATTAATAGCAGTAATTATTATAGTAAGTGCTATTAAAAACTCAGTCCAGTTGCGGGATATGTTAATAATATCCAGGGTGCTTAACGCAAGGGTGACGGAGTGCCCTATGGTAAACGCGGTTACCAGTACCAGCAACTTTTTCCAGTCAGTCCATAAATAGCGTAAACAAAGGGCTGTAATAAACAGGATGTGATCAATACCATTAAGGTCGGTAATGTGTTGTATCCCCATAGGGAAGAACATCCTGAAATTTCCCATGTGCAATTATCGGTTATTTTAACCTTTTAGTATGTGGCTATATCAAAAAGTGTCAAATTAATGCAGACTTTTGCAGGAGAAAAAAATTATCGGTGAATGGTAAATATATTGTACAAATGGCTGGCGGTTGCAGCGCTGGGTTTAATTCACCCGTTTTTCGTTAGCATGACGGAGTTTAATTACAATAGCAGCGATAAAGCGCTGGAGATAAGCGTACGCATTTTTACCGATGATTTTGAAAATACCATACGTAAAAATCATCCTGGTGTAAAAGTGGATATTCTGCACCCGGTTAACCAGGAGCAGATGAACGGATTTGTTAGCGAATACATTCAGAGGCACCTGCAACTGCAGTTAAATGGCAAGCCTGTTACTATAAGCTTTGTGGGCTACGAGCAGCAAAGCGAGAGTATATGGAGTTATTTTGAAGTAAAAGGTGTTACGGGCGTAAAAAAGCTGGACGTAATGAACAACCTTTTGCACGACTATAACACCAACCAGATAAACATGATGCACATAAAAGTGGGCGATAACGAAGAAAGCTACAAGCTGGATTACCCGGACAGCCGCACCACGTTTAGTTTTTGAGACGTTGCTTATTGCCGATTTAGATTTAATAAAAAAGGTAACTAAGTGTTTGAACCTGCTGCTATGGTGTTTCGTTGTAAAACAAAAATCTTCTTCAATCCATTCTGAAATTGACAATCAAAAATCGAATTATTCGCTCCTTAAACTTCGTACAGGATTTGTTATCGCGGCTTTTATTGCCTTGTAACTAACGGTAAGCAGGGTGATGAATAAGGCGCCGGCTCCGGTGGCTGCAAAAACCCACCAGCTGATGTTTGTTACTGCCATCACCATACCTACTGCCAACCCGGCAATATTTATGAATGAGTGTATTTTTTTCTTTGCCAGGCTACGTATAGCTGTTTTTAAATAATTTTTATACATAGTGCAATTTATTTATTCAGTTCTCAAGCTTTTTATTGGGTTCATCAACGCAGTTTTTATGCCCTGGTAGCTTACCGTGCATAATGTAATACACAATGCACCGGCCGAAGCCAGTATAAATACCCCGGCAGAAAGGTTTATACGATATTCAAATTGCTGCAGCCAACTGCTCATAAAGTATGCTGCAACAGGTATGGCAACAAAGCATGATATTACAACCAGCACAACAAATTCGCTGCTTATTAACCTCCAAAGGTTTACAACAGTAGCGCCCAATAC
>DASZUX010000664.1:0-3604 GCA_035547455.1 Chitinophagaceae bacterium | reverse complement strand
GCAGGTACTTATGCCGACAATATGAGCCGCGGTATGGAATCGTGCCTGCGTTCTGCACAGCGTGTTGCAAAAGAAATAACCAGGCTATAAATGAATACAACAGTGAATAACAGGATATTTTTGTATGCTGCAGTACCGGCGATTATTGCATGCCTGGCGATTGTAAACACTGCATCTACCGCAAAAAACAGGTTGCAGCAGGAAAACCATGCACCGGCAGTTAAAATAAACAAGCCTAAAAACGACAGTTCATTTGCGGTGAATGTGCCTGTGGGGTATAACATTACCGTGAGTGACAAAGAAGATGGCGATAGCCGCTATGGCGAAAGAAACAGTAAAGAAGTGCTTTTGCAGGTAAAATATACAGGCAACAGCAGGCCTGCAGTTATGGCCGGGAAGGTTGCGGATGCTGAAGGCCTTTCATTAATAAGGCATTCTAACTGCTTTAACTGCCATGCGTTTAATGCAAAAGGCATAGGGCCATCCTTTAACGATATTGTAATAAAATACAAACCTGCTACGGCAAATACAGCGTTAGTGGCAAAGCATATAAAAGAAGGCTCCACAGGCATCTGGGGTAATGTTACCATGCCCACCCACCCGGAGCTTACCGGCAAGCAGGCTGAAATAATAGTTGACTGGATATTAAACCAATCAGTAAAAGAGGGAATTGATTACTATATTGGCGCATCCGGAACTTTTCGCCTGAAACCGCCGCCCGGCGCTGCTCCCAATGGTTTTTACATGCTTACAGCCAGCTACCTTGACCACGGCCTTAAAGCTGATTCATTAAAACCCCATTTAGAGGGCAGTGATGTGGTATTTGTAAAAGGAATTGCGCGAAAAGATTAGCAGGCTGATTTTTGATAATGGGTATATTCAGAAACATTTTATAATGCTTTAAAAAGAGATAAAGTCTTGAGGCCGCCAACTGGCAAGGCATTACACTTTGTTATATTGTACACATAATTTTTGGCAATCAAGACGCATATTTGTTTGCCGGGCAGCAGACTGCGCGGGCAGGAAACATAAGTAAACCGGATGCGATGCGCCCATTCACAAAAAATAAAACGGTACACGCAGCATTACAAAAGCTTTTTACACTTATAAGTCCAGCTTTTTTCCAATCCATGTAAAAAGGTCAAAAAAACGCCCGATAAGGGTACATGTCATGACTGTTATAAACGCGCATACCAATAAAAGGATGCTTGCAAAAGTTTTCAAAAAATCCATATTTAACCTTGATAGTATTATAGACTGCAATGGGTTAAAAGAGGTTGGGTGTTTTTTTATTTTTTATATTATTACTATACCTGCCTGTATTGTGTTGTTTACCCGGGCAATGCTTTAACTGATAAAAGCCGCCTGCCGCTTATTACATTTATTGATTGCTCCTGGTTTTGGCTGCCTGTTAACTACGGGTTATTAATATGTGATATACATCAACTTGTGCGCAGACTATACAATTGCAGTACTGCCAAGTTCAGATTTTCAACAAATTCGGGCCGCTAACTTGCAGGTAAGCGCTGCAGAATTGTTACCTCCACCCAACCGTTTCTGCAGAAAGTGCATCTATGAGACAAAGCGACGATATTAAGCAGGAAGAATTAGCGGGACTAATACAAAATTGCCTTGACGGAAACCGCCAGGCGCAATCAGCCCTGTATGCCCATTATGCAGACCGTATGATGGGAACCTGCCTGTGGTATGCCAGTTCGCGGGAGGAGGCAGAAGAAATATTGCAGGACGGTTTTGTAAGAGTATTTACTTACCTGCATAGTTATAAAGGCAAAGGAAGCCTGGAAGGCTGGGTGCGTAAAATAATGATTAACGCAGCGTTGTCGCGGTACAGGAATAAAGCTACGCATCTGTATGTTGTAACCAATATTGGCGAAGAAGAAGATGATATACCGGAGCCCGGTGGGTTTGAAACCAATTATGACGTTAAAGTGCTGCTGCAACTTATCCAGTCATTGCCGCCGGTTTACCGGCTTGTTTTTAATTTATACGTATTTGAGGGGTACAGCCACAAGGAAATAGCTGACATGCTGGGCATAGCACAGGGAACATCCAAAAGCAACCTCTCCGATGCGAGGCGGTTATTAAAAGCATCGTTGCAGGAAATGGATAAGAAAATCATGTCAGGATAAAAAATATTTAATGGCAAAACCTTTACACGATATTGACAAGATTTTTAAAGAAGCGCAGGAAGGCTATTCCGCCGACGCACCAGTCGAAGCCTGGGATAAAATACAGGCAGCGCTGGACCGTGAAGATGCAGGCAGGTACAGGGCGCGTTTTGTTTGGTGGAAAAGAACAGCCATAGTGGTATTAGTATTGTTTTGCCTGCTGCTTGCCCGGGAGGTTATTCATACACCGGGCAGCAATATAAGCTATACACCGGCCGGTAACACCGTATCAAATCCTTCATTGCCGGCGCCACAGGCCGGCAATGCTGCTGGCGCTGCGCAAAGCGGTAGCCTGCGTTTACCAACTACGGCAGGGCAGGCTGCTAAAAAAACGGCATGGCGCACAACCGGCGGTAATAAATTAAATGCTGAACCGGTTGTAGCCGGTACCCTTGAAAATGCGCAACCATTATTGCCGGGAGAGAGCCCCTTGCCGGCGGGCATACATGGTGCCGTGGTTTTGGTAAACGGGCAGCGGCAGGAAGAAAACAGCAACAATATTTTTCCGCTAACCGCTATGCAGTTGCTATTGCCGGCACGCCCCGCGCCATTTACAGTTACAGGCACCACGCAGAAAAAACATACCGCCGGCCGGGGAATAAGTTTTGCCGGGATATATTTATCAGCAGACATAAGCCAGTATGTATTGGATAATGACATGCCCCAGCAGCAGGGTGCAAATGAAAATGCGAAATATGACGTTGAACAGCGCGAGAAACATGAACCATCTTTTACTGCCGGTATATATGCGGAAAAACCAATAGGTTTACATACCGGTATAAAAGCAGCACTGGCTTTTGCCAGGACGGATATTATTATTGCGCCGCAGCAACTGGTAGCAGTAAAACAGGATGGACAGGTTGGGTACAAATACATAACTTCTTCAGGCTACGCGCTGGTGCAACCTGCCAGGGGCGGCATACCCGCGGTGGGCGACAGTGCAAGCGCTGCAGAAGCACAACACAGGCTGGATGTAGTAAGCGTACCATTATCGTTTTATTACCGCATAGCCAAAGGACGGTTTTTAATTAGCCCGTCCGCAGGGCTTTCCGCTAATTTTATTACCCAGGCCAGGGTGAGGACGGAGCTGGAGAATAACGGGGTAAAGGAGAATGTATATATTGACAGGCTGGCGGGCAGCAGGTGGTTTTATGCCGGTGTTCAGTTTGATACTGATATCCGTTACCGGCTGGCAGGTAACTGGCATATTGGGGTTACACCGTTTTTCCGGTGCGCTTTTACGGCCATTACCAGGAACAATGCTGTAAAAACGTTTCCTTACACTACCGGTGTAGCAGGTTCGCTTGTTTATAAGTTTTAATTAAAAGCCAATCGTTAAAAAAAAGGTGAAAGATTTTATATACAGCGTTTTTACAAATTGAAGAAATATGCTTGCGGGCGGCCTTTTTCAAGTT
>DASZUX010000663.1:0-8515 GCA_035547455.1 Chitinophagaceae bacterium | reverse complement strand
AACTGAAGCTTTATCCACAAACGGCGAACGAAATTAAATTTGAAGAGAGCCGTTTAGTGGATAAAATATTTGAAAAACAAATGATGATTAACTTAGAAAACTCTAATCACTAACTGGCCGAAAAATAGGTACGCTTACAATACGACTTTGTTAATTAAAACCTTAGATAATCCTGGAGCCAACGATGAGCCTACTCAGGCAATTAGGGTAAGGACGTTCAAGTTGAATAGTAAGCTTACACAAAAATTAATCTTTACATAAATATTGCCTTTCTTTATTTTTCCCATATCTTGACCATTACATTTTAAGTAAATGCTTGTAAAAACATTTGGCAGTGCAGTTTATGGTGTAGAAGCTATTACCATTACTATTGAAGTTAATGTAAGCGATGGACAACATTATTTTATAGTTGGTTTACCTGATAATGCAGTTAAAGAAAGCCTGCAGCGCATTGAAAGCGCTATCAAGACTAACCATTTATACATGCCACGTACAAAGCTTGTAGTGAACTTGGCACCGGCAGATATTAAAAAAAGCGGAAGTGCGTTTGACTTGCCGATAGCGATAGGTGTACTTGGAGCAACTGATCAAATTGAGGAACCGGAAAGGTTAAGTGACTATATTATTATGGGTGAATTAAGTCTGGATGGGAGTATCAATCCAATAAAAGGTGCATTGCCTATTGCTATACAAGCAAGAAAAGAAGGCTTTAAAGGGTTATTAGTACCCAGGCAAAATGCCCGTGAAGCGGGAATGGTTAATAACCTATCTGTATATGGCGTTGAACACATAAAAGATGTAATAGCCTTTTTTAGCCCGAAAAGTGAATTAAAACCCGTTACTGTAAATACCCGCGAGGAGTTTTTCAATACACAATATGAATTTGACATTGATTTTAGTGATGTTAAGGGACAGGAAAATATTAAAAGGGCTTTAGAAATTGCTGCAGCAGGCGGGCACAACGCTATTTTAATTGGCCCGCCCGGCGCCGGCAAAACAATGCTGGCTAAAAGACTACCAACCATTTTACCGCCTTTAACCTTGCAAGAGGCATTGGAAACAACAAAAATTCACAGTGTTGCGGGCAAATTGCCAGACAATTCAACTTTAATTTCAAAACGCCCATTTAGGTCTCCTCATCACACAATCAGCGATGTAGCATTAGTCGGTGGCGGTGGTGTGCCCCAGCCCGGCGAAATTTCACTTGCCCATAATGGTATTCTTTTCTTAGATGAACTGCCAGAATTTAAGCGAACAGTACTTGAAGTAATGCGGCAGCCGATGGAAGAGCGTAGAGTAACAATTTCGCGTGCAAAAGCTGCGATTGATTTTCCAGCGTCATTTCAGCTAATCAGTAGTATGAATCCGTGTTTGTGTGGATTCTATAACCACCCTACGCGAGAGTGTACCTGCCCGCCAGGTGCGGTACAAAAGTATTTGGCTAAAATATCCGGCCCTTTGCTTGACAGAATTGATTTACATGTAGAGGTAACGCCCGTGCCGTTTGGCGACCTTTCCTCGGCGAAAGCAGGGGAAACATCCGAAGAAATACGCAAACGGGTAATGGCTGCCAGGGAGATACAGGCAGCAAGATTTAAGGGACAAACCGGTGTTTTTGCAAATGCGCATATGAGCAGCAAGTTATTAAAAGAAATTTGTATTATAACTACCGCTGGCGAAGCCCTTTTAAAACGTGCCATGGAACGCCTTAACCTGAGTGCCCGAGCCTATGACCGAATATTGAAAGTCAGCCGCACCATTGCCGACCTTGCAGCAAGTACGGATATTAAACCTGAACATTTGGCGGAAGCTATCCAATACCGCAGCTTGGATAGAGAAGGTTGGGCAGGGTAGGTCTAATGCTCATAAACTATCATAATGTCCTCTAAAGTTTTTAAATGCTTTCTCAGAGGTCTATTTTTTCCATTTTCCCATGAACTAATTGTTCCTGCATCTACTCCAATTAATTTGGCAAAGCGCTTGTGCGACAAGCCTTTTTCCTGCCGGTAAAACTTTATCTTATTCCCAAAAATTTCCAAATCTGACAAAAGCGGGTAATAGCCTAAAAAGGAAATTATTTGGGGCATGTACCGAATTTGCGGCTCTCCATTGCCATTCTCCCAATTGGTAACACACTGTTCGGTAACTCCTAGTACCGCCGCAACCTCTGCCTGAAGCAGTCCTTTATCCATCCTAACCTTACGAATATGCTCACCAATCGTCTTGGGGTGGTGCGGATAACCTTTAGCTTTGGGGAAAGCGACTGATGTGTCCACAGCGGAAAAAGGCAACGCAGGAATGCCCCTGTGGTTTTTATAATCACCCTGAGAAGGAATGCACCTGCCCGCCGGGCGCTGTGCAGAAATACTTAAACAAAGTATCAGGTCCTTTGCTTGACAGGATTGATTTGCATGTAGAGGTTACGCCCGTTGCCTTTAGCGAGTTAAGTGCACAAGGCAAGGGTGAGCCATCAGTTGCCATACGTGAGCGTGTAATAAAAGCAAGAGAGATACAGGGCGAACGCTATAAAGATACGCCGGGCATGTATGCCAATGCGCAAATGAGCAGCAAACAACTGCGCGAGATATGCATGATAAACAGCGCCGGCGAGGCACTGCTGAAACGGGCCATGGAGCGCCTTAACCTTAGCGCCCGCGCCTACGACCGCATTTTAAAAGTAAGCCGCACCATTGCTGATCTTGCCGGTACGCCCGATATAAAACCGGAGCATCTTGCAGAAGCAATACAGTACCGGAGTTTGGACAGGGAAGGTTGGGCGGGGTAATAAGTTTATCATACCAAATGTCTTCATTGCCTGCTGTCATTTTCGCAACCTCTAACGGCAAAAAGATCCTATTATTATCTAATTTTATTTTACACACTATCCAAACTAAACACTTAAAAATTATGACACTAAAAACCTTGCTTTTCTTAAACTTTCTTGCCATTTTATTTTATGGATCAGCGCAGGACACTGCACAATTAAAAAGAACACCATATAAATTAACGGTAGCTGTAGACAAAAAAACGGTATATGAAGAAGATATTAACGCGACGCCTTATGTGCTGCCCGAAAACACCGTACAAATATACCCCGGAGAAACTGTTTACCTGGAAACACACCTGGAAAACGGCACTATAAAAAGCATGAAGGCAGTAAAAGAAATTACAGACTCATCCAAAACATTGATCGTTAGCTTTACCCAGACAGTTGAAAAAAAGGTGCACCAAATGATGACCCTTAAAATAAAAAACCCTTTTAAAAAGCAACTGGTGTACCAGGCATCAATATACATACTAAAGGCAAAAAGGTGGGTACAAACAGATGTTTTACCGGTTGAGCCAGGTTTATCAGGCTTTGAAACCTGGCCTGACGTGATTACTTCTATTGGCCTTGGTAAATGGGTATTAAAGGGCTGATTAAGATTTTAATACCGCTGTTTTTTTAACATCAGCATAGCGCATTAATATCCACCAATTTTTATGACTTTCTGTTTGGAATTTTGGCGCGGGTAGCTACAGAGGTATAATAAAAACCCTTGCCGTGAAGGGTATTTAAAGCACTAAAACAATAAATGTTATGACGGCTGTTTGGCGTAACAGCCATGCGGAAGTTTTTTATGATGGTGTATTCAATATAGTTGCAGTATAATAAAATCGTTACGAAAGCTAAGTTTGACATTGTAAAAAAAGCGCTACTTGCTCCTTCGGGTAATCTGTTTTAAGGATTTTATTGAGTTTCGCTAATGAAGCTTCCTGCGGATTGTTTTCTCCTATCGCCCAGGTTTTCATAGTCGTCTGGCTAACTCCTTTTTTTCATCTGTCTTTGGCAAGTTAGCAGTGCGGCTACAAAGTTGAGAAGCCTCTACCCATTAACCATACTCTCTTTCACCGCAAACTCACCCATACAGCGCATTCACTCAACACCCCTTTTATGTGGCTCGTTACAGGTTGTACGCTGCTTACAGTAAACCTACTTTAGTAGGGGTAACCTATATTTTCAATTCATTCCAACTATGAAAAAATTATCAGTGCTTCTACTGCTGGCTTTGGCCATGCGGGTATCAGCCCAATCATATCCTGTTACAAGTATTAATATATCATTACCTGCCGTACCGGATGCCAATGTGGCAAGCTGGGGCAGCGGCGGTGCGGTATTTACTATTACCGCTGTAACACAATCCAATGGCGCCCGTCTTAATCCGGCCCTTGAAGATAGTAAAATTTTAGTACTCATTAAAAAGGGGGGTACCAAAGTCTGTGGCGCCTATACCAGCAGCACCGCGCCTGATGCAGGCTTTACTACAGTAAGCAAAGTATGGCACGGCCAAAATGCTGTAAGCCTGCTGGGTGGTGACTGCACATTACCGCCCGGAGACTATGAATTAAGCGTACAGTTTTTTGGCTACAGTAATGGTAAAATGGTTGCTTTAAGCGACGAGAAAATAAGGCCGTTTACTATACAGGGCGATAATAGCCAAATGTACCGCGCACCACAGGCAGTATTACCGGCAGATAACCTGGCCCTTAGCAGTGATGAAGCATTGAGGCCCATCACCTTTCGCTGGACGCCTGTAACACCCAAACCCGCTACCCCTGTAACATACAGGCTAACTATATGGCAGTTAATGCAGGGGCAAACCGCAGGGCAGGCCATAAAAGCAAACCAGCCGATCATTATTAAAGACATTGATAACCTTACGCAGGCTGTTATTACTAATATATCAACAACATCCTGCGACCCGCCTTATACATGCGGGTTTGCCTGGAATGTGCAGGCTTTAAACCGCGAAGGCAGCCCTGTTGGGAATAATAACGGCACAAGCACCCCCTTCAGCTTCAGGAAGGGTGGAAACATAATACTTTATGATACGCAAAGCGCGATTATACTTGTAAACCCCGCCAACAACAGCACTATTAAAGCAGGCCAGCCGGTAATTTTTACCTGGCGGCCTTTAAAAGTACGGGATAATGATGCCATAACCTATAAGCTTACAATAGTGGAAGAAAGCAATGGCCAGTCGCCGGAACAGGCTTTTAGAACCAACAAGCCCTTTTTTGAAAAAGATTCGTTGAGTTCTTTCAGGACGAATAAGCCTTTTTTTGAAAAAGATACCCTCCCGATGCTGGTGGTAAACTATCCGCCGGATGCACCACGCTTTAAACCTGGTGCAAAATACACATGGCATGTTGAGGCCAGGGATAAAAGGGGGCAGCCGTATGGAAGTAACGGGGGCAAAAGCAATAACAGCGAATTTACAGTTGCCTCGCCGGGAGTTTATATATCAGCCTTTCATATTACCTGCGTGTCATACGGTGTTTACAGCTATTCGCTTACGGCTCAAAACCCCGGCAACAACCAGTTTAATGTACAGCAATTAGGACTTACAAGCAGCGGCGGCACTATTTCAGGCACAACGGCCAGTCCTTCTGTACCGGGCACAATTATCAGCAATGGCAGCCCGGTAACATTTACAGGCACATTTAACTACGGCGGCACATACCCTGCCGTAGTAACCGCCAATATTAATGGCTACCAGGCGGGCAATACCCAGCTTACCAGCAGCGATACGGAGCAGGACAGCATTAAAATATGCCTGTGCACAGAATGTGATAAAAGTTCTGTAAGCTTTAACCAGGTAAGTGAAACGCCAGCGGGCAGCAGCGGCAACCAGTACAATCTTGCCGGCAATATAAATGTAAGCGGCCTGCCCGCAGTATATGGCATAGAGCTGCAAATACAGTCTTATAATTATACGGTAACGCCTGCCTCGTGCAGTAACGGGGTAACAGGTATTGAACAGTCAGGCGTATTCTTAAGGCCTGGCACTACCATTAATAACAGTGCAGCCATACAAATGTTTAACGAAACGGTTTCAGGCGGCTCATCCGGAACCAATAACAACGCCGCTAAAACAATAAAACTCATCAGCACTGTGCCTTTACCTTCTTCAATACCAATAAACCTTCTTGTTGGTCTTCCCGGCCCGCTTGCGGGGCTTAACAGCAGTTGCTGTAAAATGAGTTACAACCTATGTCTTACCATAAAAGTGTATTACGATAAGGATGGCTGTAAATCATGCACATTCACGTATTGTTTTCCTTCATTCAGCAATTAATTAAACCGTATGACAAGAGTACGCTTCATAATAAAAACATTACTGCTGCTGTTTGCTGCTGTTAACAGCACATGTACGCTATATGCACAGCAGTCAGCACAGTGCGGGATGCTGGGCAACCAAATAGGCGCCGACTTAATGAGCAGCGGCGGCACAGCACTCACAAGTGTTAAGACCGGTCTTGAATTTAATCTCAGTCTTACTTTGCCGGGGCAAAATGGCTGCAACGGCACTTACAGCGTTAATATTACAACATCTAATAACATCACCAACGGCTATACGCCACAAAACTACCCGTACCAGTTTGCCGCTACCGCTACCAACCAATACAGCAATGTCACCTCACTTCCATCATCGGGGCAAGGGTTAGGCATCAACATACCTTTTAAGTTTGTGCCCGGCACCACATGCGATGGCGAAACCGGCACATTTGCCATAAGTATAGACCTTACCTGCGCGGATGGTTCCAAACATAATTGCACATTAAAACTCTCCCTAACGGCAATTGCCGCCAATTACTGGACTGTTGAAAAACATCATGTATTCGGTGACTTATCAGGTGGTGCACTTTATTGGGATGTTATTATAAGAAATACCAACCCAACACCCGGCATAGGTGATTTGAATATATACAGCGGCTCAATTACAGATGCGGTGTCCAGCGATGCTATTACTTCTGTTACCGGTAATGTTAATAACCTTACCGGGTTAAACACCGCTACAGCTAAATGGTCAACAGGCACCATAGCCAGTACAATACCTTATGTAGTGTATCATGTTGTTACTTATAGCTGTAAACCCGTCGGCACCGTGGTGCAAAATTGTGTTGATTATAATTTTTGCCTTGGCAAAGAAGTTTCCTTGCACGCGTGGAATGTTGATGAGGGCGTTGCAAAGGCCAATAAACCTGTTGACGCTAAAGCAAACAAAACGCCGCTTGTCAAAACAATTTTACCTGGTGGAGGAACTTTACAAAAACCATGTTGTACCGGGGCAACCGGCCAGGCCTGTGACACTGTAACGCTTACGGCCAAGCCAAACGTTAGCAGCAATTTTGCAAAAACGCTTACCTATGGCAATAACCTTAATTATTCTCCTGGTTGCGAGGGCGAGTACCAAATTGTAGTAACCAATAATGGCAATGTACCATTAAACAACATCGTGGTTACAGATACTTTTCCTTCAGCACAAATTGATGTAACTCAAATAACAGTAACAGCCAATAGCACCAGCATGAATTATAATGTTGGTTACAACACTACCCCTTATAATACATCCGGCACACCGTACCCTAATTTTACCCAAACATGGTCAGGCGGGTACCCCACGCAGTTTACACTCACTACTACATCAGGTACATTACTTGGGGGGAGTATTATTATAAAAGTTAGGTTCAGGATAAAAGCAACGCTTACGCCCGGCACCGTTGTTAATAACTGCGCCAGCTTAAATTACAGCGGCACGTATAATGGCTGGGCTAACTGGTGTAATGTTTCATTACCCCCCGCGGGGCAGTCTTCATCTGCACAAAGTTGTGCGCCTTTTACAGTGCAGCAACCCAAGGCTATACCCGGAATAATGAAGTGTATACCAAACGGGCAGCAAACCTATTCCGTTGGCGATATAATTCATTTCCGCGTGGTTATTTCCAACCATGGGGCAGCCAACTTCAGCGGTAACCTGGCTGATTTGCTGGGCCTGCCTCAACACCTGCAATATGTACCCGGCTCCATAAGCTATGCACAGGGGGAGGGAGCTTTCAGCTCCTACTCTACTACGCCTTCATGTGTAAATCCGTCGGACTTATCAAATGCAACAGGGTGGCAAACACCAACGCTATCAGCCGCAGCGCAAAACATATCCGGGGCTATAACAAACATGCCGGGCGAGTGTGCATTGGATAAAGCTTATTATTTAATTATTGACTTTGATGCCAAAGTACTGCCGCAATCTTTCGGGCAATATGTAAACACTGCCACCCTTACAACTGCGGGGGGCACATTGCATTCAGATGCCTATTACAACATTATGCGCGTGGCCAAAATAATTACTACAAAAGCAGCCAGCACAGGTTTTGTGGAAGCAGGGCAGCCTTTTAATTATATTATTAACGTTTGTGATGCAGGCTCAGTGGGGCTTACAAATATAAAAGTGAAGGATATTTTGCCCGATTGTGTTACTGCAGGCCCCGGCGGCGCCACAGCTACTGTACATACGGCCGCGGGCACAATTACCACTACGGCCGTTACCGGCGCTGCACCTAATTACAGCTTCGGGTCATTAACCATCCAGCCGGGCGATACTGTGCAACTGGTTATACCGGTTACAAGGAAATCAACCGACAATAGCAAATCTTGCTGTAATGCTTTGGCAAAAGGCACTGCATCGCCAGCAGA
>DASZUX010000662.1:0-2075 GCA_035547455.1 Chitinophagaceae bacterium | reverse complement strand
AATTGATGCCGATATTTTGCTGGGTACCGACCCGGATGCAGACCGCGTGGGCATTGGCATAAAGAATAACAAGGGCGAATGGATTTTAATGAATGGCAACCAAACTGCAGTGCTTGGGTTTACTTATTTAATGGAAGCACGCAAGGCGAAAGGGATTGCACAGCCCAATGACTTTGTGGTAAAAACCATTGTTACCAGCGATATGATTGACGAGGTGGCAAGACAAAACGGCGTTGCATGCTACAACGTGCTTACCGGCTTTAAATGGATTGCTGAGCTGATAAAGGAAAAAGAGGGTAAAGAGAACTATGTTATTGGCGGGGAAGAAAGTTTTGGGATGATGGTAGGTGATAAAGTACGCGATAAAGATGCTGTTAGCGCTGTTGCGTTTTTGTGCGAAATGGCCGCTTATGAGAAGGATAAAGGCGTTGCCCTGTTTGATAAACTGGTTGACCTGTATGTTAAATATGGCTTTTACCTTGAGCACCTTATAAGCATTACTAAAAAGGGTATGCGCGGCCAGGAAGAAATTGCAGAAATGATGCAGGATTACCGCAATAACCCGCCTAAAGTAATAAATAACTCGCCTGTGGTGCAGTTACTTGATTATCAACTGCAGGTGGGCAAAAACCTGCAGACGGGAGAAACATTTGATATTAGCCTGCCTAAGAGTAATGTGCTGCAATTTATACTGCAGGACGGTACTAAAATTTCAGCGAGGCCAAGCGGTACAGAGCCTAAAATAAAATTCTATTTCAGCGTAAATACAAAACTTGAAAGTAAGGAGAAGTATGACGAAACACACACCTTGCTTGAGGCCAGAATAAAGAGTGTAATTGAAGATATGAAGTTGAAATAATAAACAGGTTAAAAACTATTTCATAACCCGGGCACCACTAACAAATGCCCGGGTTTGTTGTATATTGCCGGTACCAACGCTGCAACTTTCATCATCAACCATTAATATATTTTGCCGCATGAAAAAGCTATTCATTTTTACTTGTTTTGTTTTTGGCGCCTTATTGTCAGCAAAGGCCGCTGTTCATTTACCCAGGATATTTGGCGATAACATGGTATTGCAGCGTAATAAACAAATACCCGTATGGGGTTGGGCTGATGCAGGCGAAGAGGTAACCGTGCTATTTAACAAGCAGGAAGAAAAAAAGGTAAAGGCAAGCGCTACGGGCAAATGGATGATAATGCTTGACCCGGAGAAAGAAGGCGGCCCTTATACCTTAACTGTAAAAGGTGGTAATACTATTACCTTAAATAACGTACTGGTGGGAGAAGTGTGGGTTTGTTCCGGGCAAAGCAATATGGAATTTATGGTACGGGGCGCTATAAATGCCGATAAAGAAATTGCAACAGCCAATTACCCGCAAATAAGGCATTTTAAAGTGCCCCTTACAGTAAGCGGTATGCCCAAAGAAGATATTGGCGGCGGTGAGTGGAAAGTCTGCAGCCCGCAAACGGTAGCAGATTTTACGGCAGTTGGATATTTTTTTGCGAGAGAACTGTATAATAAGCTGCATGTACCTATCGGCCTTATTAATACCACCTGGGGCGGTACTGAATCAGAAACATGGACAAGCCGGCAGGCTTTTGAACAGGATGATGAATTTAAAAGTATGATTGCGGGAATGCCTGTGCTGAACCTTGATTCACTTGCAAAAATGAAAAAAGATGCAGCCATACAAAAAATAAATACACTGCAGGGTGGCCTGCCTGCCGCCAAGGAGGCAATACAATGGAAAGAAGCAGCATTTAACACCGCAGGCTGGCCGACCATGCAACTGCCGGGATTATGGGAAAGTACAAAGCTTGGCGACCTTGATGGTGTTGTATGGTTTAGAAAAGAAGTATACATTCCGGCTTCAGATACAGGTAAGGAAGCAGTACTGGAATTAAGCATGATTGATGACAATGACATAACATATATAAACGGTGTTAGGGTAGGAAGTACCAATGCTTATAATGCCAAACGTAAATATGTCATCCCTGCAGGTGTATTAAAAGCAGGTAGAAATGTAATAGCGGTACGCGTGGAGGATACCGGCGGCGGTGGCGGCATTTAC
>DASZUX010000661.1:0-5818 GCA_035547455.1 Chitinophagaceae bacterium | reverse complement strand
CGTAAGCCCTTACAAAATGGTCAGAGGATGCCTTGCTTGCGGAATAAGGAGAGTTGGGAGAATATGGCGTGGTTTCGGTAAAATAGCCTGTATCGCCCAATGTGCCATATACCTCGTCTGTAGAAACATGGTAAAAACGGTGGCTGCTAAAATCACTTTTCCAGTATTCCTTGGCAATGTTCAGCAGCGTAACAGTACCAACAATATTGGTATAAATAAAATCCATCGGCGAAAGAATTGACCTGTCAACATGCGATTCTGCAGCAAGGTGTATAATATCAGTTACGCCGTATTTATCAAATATTATTTGTATGGCTTCCGCATCAAGAATATTGGCTTTTTCAAAAAAGTAGTTGGGGGCGTTTTCAATATCCGACAGGTTTTCAAGGTTGCCGGCATACGTAAGGGCATCAACATTAATTATTTTGTACGCGGGATAGTTATTAACAAACAACCGTACAACGTGTGAGCCTATAAAGCCAGCGCCACCCGTAATTATAATGCTTTTTGACATTAGATAAATAGTTTTATAAAAACTGTGACCGGGTTTTAAACTTTGCTTTGCTAAAGTAACTGGTTTAAGGTACAGAAAAAAATTTTAACTAATACATTAAGCACTGTTTAATAACGGCAATGCCATTTAAAGCAATATTAATAAATGTGCTTATTGGCACCAGCATTAAGCATGCCTGCGCCCCGGCTCTATGCACACTACCCTAAAATAAAAAAAGGCGCGGGCAACCGCACCTCCTGGCAATTTATGTAACGGGCATTAGATTATCATTCCTGCAGCCACTGTTTCGTTAGTGGTCTCATCCACCAGTATGAGCGAACCCGTCGCACGATTTTTACGATATGCATCATACACAACGGGCTGGGTGGTTCTAAGCTTAACACGCACAATATCGTTCATCTTAATTTCCTTATCGTCTTCAACCCTGCGCAGGTTATTAATGTCCATCTTATACACAACTTCCTTAATAATGGCCCTTACTTCCCGGGTTGATTGCCGCAAATAATATTTTGCGCCTGGTGTTGCTTTCCTTGCGTTAAACCAACACATCATTACGTCAAGATCCTGGCTTATTTCAGGCAGGTTATTCTCTTTTACAATCATATCGCCCCTGCTTATGTCAATATCATCTTCCAGTGTAACGGAAACCGACATTGGTGAAAACGCAGCGTCAAGAGCACCGTCAAACGTATCTATCGATTTAATGGTTGAGGTAAGCCCGGACGGCAGCACGGTTATTTTATCTCCCGGCCTGAATATACCACCTGCCACCCGGCCGGCATAGCCGCGGTAGTCGTGGTATTCGTCGGAGTGAGGCCGTATAATGGTTTGCACGGGAAAGCGCGCATCAATGTGGTTATAATCACTGCCAATGTGAATTGTTTCCAGAGTATGCAGTAATGTGGCGCCCTTATACCATGTAGTATTGGGTGAGTGGTTTACCACGTTATCGCCTTTTAACGCGCTGATAGGTATATACCTTATATCGTTAATATCAAGTTTGCTTGCAAACTCTGTGTATGAGTCAACTATGTTATTAAACACCTCTTCTGCGTAATCCACTAAATCCATCTTGTTTACGCAAACAATTACGTGGGGAATTTGCAGTAAAGATGCGATGTAGGAATGACGGCAGGTTTGCTCAACAATGCCGTTACGGGCATCTACCAGTATTAGCGCAAGGTTGGCGGTGGAGGCGCCGGTAACCATGTTGCGTGTATATTGAATATGGCCGGGTGTGTCAGCTATTATAAATTTGCGCTTTGGGGTGGCAAAATAACGGTAGGCAACATCTATCGTTATGCCTTGCTCGCGCTCAGATCTTAAGCCGTCAGTAAGCAGCGAAAGGTCAATATGAGAAAGGCCCTTTCTCTCGCTTGATTGCTTAATGGCTTCTATCTGGTCTTCAAAAATTGACTTGGAGTCGTATAACAGCCGCCCTATTAAAGTGCTTTTACCGTCATCCACGCTTCCGGCAGTTGTAAAACGCAGTAATTCCATTGTATGTTTCATAAATAATCTCTTGTAGAGTAAACGTTTTAGGTTGCTAAAAATATCCCTGCTTTTTGCGGTCTTCCATTGCGGTTTCAGAACGCTTGTCATCGCCCCGGTTGCCCCGCTCTGTGCTGCGTGCTGCCGAAACCTCCTGCACTATTTTTTCCAGCGTGTCTGCGCCTGACTCTATGCCGCCTGTAATAGTAATATCCCCCAGCGTTCTAAAACGCATCAGCTTCTTTTCTACAGTTTCACCTTCACGTATCACCAGGAATTCAGATAGCGGCAACCATGAGCCATCCCTGTACACTGCGTCGCGCTCGTGGGCAAAATACAACGGTGGTATGGCAATATTTTGCTGAAGTATATAATTCCAAACATCCATTTCTGTCCAGTTACTTATGGGGAATACCCTGAAATGCTCACCCTGGTTTTTACGCCCGTTAAAAATATTCCATAACTCAGGGCGCTGATTTTTAGGGTCCCACTGGCCAAACTCGTCCCTGTGAGAGAAAAATCTTTCTTTAGCTCTTGCTTTTTCTTCATCCCTCCGGGCACCGCCTATAGCAGCATCAATTTTGTACTGCTCAAGTGTGTCGAGCAGGGTAACCGTTTGCAGTGCATTGCGGCTGGCATTTATCCCGGTCTCTTCGCGCACACGCCCCTTGTCAATTGATTCCTGCACGGAGCCTACAATTAGCTTTACCCCAAGTGTTTCCACCAGGCTATCCCTAAACACCATTGTTTCAGGAAAATTATGGCCTGTGTCAATATGTATCAGTGGCAGCGGTATTTTGGCAGGCCAAAATGCTTTTTTGGCAAGGTGCGTTACCACGATGGAGTCTTTACCGCCACTAAACAAAATAGCCGGCCTTTCGTATTGCGCTACCACTTCGCGAATAACAAAGATGGCTTCTGCCTCCAGTTCCTGTAAATACGAGAGATAATATTTTTGCATAGCTGCTTTTTAATTAAGTTTAAGTTTAGGCATAATGGTATTAATAACAATTTTTGCCGAATCATCCACGGTGTATCGGTCTGTATGAATATGTACATCCGGGTTACGGGGCACCTCAAAAGGAGATGAGATGCCTGTAAAGTTGCTTATTTCTCCTGTACGTGCTTTTTTATACAGGCCCTTTACATCACGCTGCTCACATACTTCCAGTGGTGCATCAACAAATATCTCAATAAATTTATCCTGCATAAGTTCGCGCAGCAACTGCCTGTCTTTAATGAAAGGCGATACAAATGCAGCCAGCACTACAATGCCTGCGTCGCACATAAGCTTTGCCACCTCTCCAATTCGCCGTATGTTTTCCACCCGGCCCTGCTCTGAAAAATTGAGGTCTTTATTCAACCCCCTGCGAATGTTGTCACCATCCAGTATATATGTATTAATGCCGCCGGCAAACAATTGCTGCTCCACTATATTAGCCACGGTGCTTTTGCCAGACCCAGACAAGCCGGTAAACCAAAGGCACGCAGCCCGGTGGCCGTTTCTTGCTTCACGGTCGGCAGCATGTATTTTATACTCCTGGGCTATTATGTGCAGCTTTTCTGTTTCAGGCATTATGTTTACTATTTTGGGCAGGCTGTTTTGTTATAGTTTCTCAACTACAAACCATGGGTTCAGCAGGTTTTCTTTATTATATATCAAATCAGTTTTTGTATTATAGTCATATACCGTGCAGCCGGCAAACTTTGCCACCGCGTGCCCGGCTGCTGTATCCCACTCCATGGTAGGGGCCAGCCTCGGGTAAACCTGGGCAGAGCCCTCTGCTACAAGACACAGTTTGATAGAACTACCGGCACTTACCAGGTTAACATTATTATACTTTTTTTTCTTTTCTTCTATAAATGCATCTGTTTCCGGCGTATTATGGCTTTTACTTGCAACAATAGTATAAGCATTATTGTTACGGTGCAACGGCAATTTTTGCGATGCCTGCAGAATAGCATCAACATCTACCCTGCTTGCCGCGGGTACATTACAGTAAAAGCTGCCGCTTTCTTCAATACCAAAATACAATGCCCCTGTTACCGGTGCATATACCACACCCATAACCGGAACACCCCCTTTTATTAAAGCAATATTTACGGTAAACTCACCGCTTTTTTTAATAAACTCTTTTGTACCATCAAGGGGGTCTATAAGCCAGTATGTTTCCCAATTCTTTCTTTCGGAATAATCAATCTGGCGTCCTTCTTCGCTCAGTATTTTGAAACCTGTTTCACCCAATGCCTGTTTTATAACCTTGTGAGATAGCTTGTCGGCCTCAGTTAAAGGCGAATTATCGCTTTTGGTTTCAATAGTAAATTCGCGATTGTAAACTTCTAAAATCTTCTCACCTGCCATTACAGATGCGGCAATTGCTAAACCTTGTAAACTTGTCATTGAAATATTGCTGGAGTTAATATCTATTATTTTTATAGAAATTATGGGGGCAATATACAAATAAATGCTAACATTACCACATACAGCCCATAAGAAAATAAAAAGCTGCTGGTTTTAAAAACCAACAGCTTAAAAATTTTAATAGAAATCCTATGTGCTAGATTGAGCCTAATTTAACAGGATATATTAATTAGTTTTAAAATTAAACTATACTATCCTGCTTTTCCATGCCTCAACAATTTGCCTTATAGTTTCTTCAAGGCTAATAGTGATATCCCAGTTGGGGAAATGAGCTTTCATTTTGCGCAGGTCGCTGTAATAGCAAATATGATCGCCTTCGCGGTTTTTATCTACGTACTCATAAACCTGGGTCTTACCGCTGAATTTTTCAACAATCTGGAATGCTTCAAGTATTGAGCATGTGTTATTTTTTCCACCACCCAGGTTATAAACTTCAGCTACACGTGGTGCATTAATAAACTCTTCCATAAAACAGGCAATGTCATGGGAGTGTATATTGTCCCTTACCTGCTTACCTTTATAACCAAATACAGAATATTTTTTGCCCTCCAGGTTGCACTTAACAAGGTAGCTTAAAAAGCCATGCAACTCAACACCGGTGTGATTAGGCCCGGTTAAGCATCCACCTCTTAGTGCGCAGGTTGGCATATTAAAGTATCTGCCATACTCCTGCACCATTATGTCGGCGGCAACTTTTGAAGCACCAAATAATGAGTGCTTTGATTGGTCAATTGTAAAAGTCTCTGCTATGCCATGTTCGTAGGCCGGGTCATCATAGTCCCACCTGGTTTCCAGTTCCTTTAATTTAATCCGGTTTGGTGCATCGCCATAAACTTTGTTAGTACTCATATGTATAAACGGGGCTTCAGGCGCAAACTGTCTTGCAGCTTCCAAAAGATTAAGCGTGCCAACAGCATTTGTATCAAAATCATCAAACGGTATAGCAGCTGCCCTGTCATGGCTGGGCTGGGCAGCAGTATGAACTATTACATCAGGTTTTATTTCTTTTATTTTATTAAGTAACCCCTGCCTGTCTCTAAGGTCAAGCTCATGGTGGTGAAAATTCTTAAGTGTGCTTTCCAACCTTTTTTGATTCCACCTCGTATCGCCCTGCGGTCCAAAAAAAACTGCACGCTGGTTATTATCAATGCCATGAATTTCGTAACCCTTTTCAGCAAAATGTACACAAACCTCGCTACCAACAAGACCAGAAGAACCAGTAACAATTAGTTTTTTCATACTTTATACTTTAAATTTTAGAGACTTTTTTATAAACAGGTAAATAAATAATGAATTTGTAAACAGGTACCTTTTCCAGAGGCGTTTTGGTTCCCTTGTTAAACGGAACAACCAATCAAGGCCGGAGCGCTGCAACCAGACCGGAGCCTGTT
>DASZUX010000660.1:0-3804 GCA_035547455.1 Chitinophagaceae bacterium | reverse complement strand
CTTCCCTTTCTTCCAGTGCTTTTACAAGGCTTGCCAGTTTGCCGCCGGCATTCAGGCCGCTGATAACATTTTTGGCAGGGCTTTGCAGCAATCCGATAATTTCGCCAATAAGGTCCTGCTTGCTTTTAAGCGTGGTAAGTGTTTCAAGCTGGTCGTTGCCCACAAATATGCTACTGTCAATATAAGCAGCTTTCAACTCAGGCTTTTCAACCTTTGCATCTTTGCGGAAAGAAGTAAGTATAAGCGCAGGCTCTTTAGGGTTTTCGCTAAACAACAGTGCAGTTACACCATTAAGGCTTTCGTACATACCTTCGTAACGCGTGCTGTCAATGCTTTCCAGCGCTTTGCGTATCAGGGTATTTTTAGCCACCTTCATTTCAACCTTCTTGTCAAAACAAATACGGCGCAGCTTGTTAACCTGTGCAACAGTTAAGCTTTCGGTATTGGTTACGTAGAAGTTGCTATATTGATTGAATTTCTCTTTAAGAACTTCAATTACTTCGTTTTTTTGTTCTTTGTTCATAATGCTTGTTTTTGCATCCTTAAGTATAAACTTTCAGGATTAGTTCTGAACTGATTTTGTGTCAATAGTAATGCCGGGGCTCATAGTGCTGGCCATGCTTACACCTTTAAGGTAAATACCTTTAGCTGTGCTTGGTTTAAGCTTTACAATAGCATTAATAAGTTCCTGGCTGTTGGCGGCAATTTTATCTGGGTTAAATGACACCCTGCCTATTGACGCGTGAACAATACCTGCTTTATCAACTTTAAAGGCAATTTTACCACCTTTAACTTCGTTAACTGCTTCTGCCACGTTAGGGGTAACAGTACCTGTTTTGGGGTTGGGCATAAGGTTACGGGGGCCCAGTATTTTACCCAGTTTACCAATTTTAGGCATTACGCTGGGTGTAGCTATAATAACATCAATATCAACCCAGCCGCCTTCAATTTTTTGTATGTATTCATCAAGGCCTGTAAAGTCAGCACCGGCTGCTTTTGCTTCGGCTTCTTTATCAGGTGTGCACAGTACAAGTACACGTTTTGTTTTACCGGTACCATGGGGCAGGGTAACAGTACCTCTCACCTGCTGGTCGGCTTTTTTGGGGTCAACGCCAAGGCGTATATGTAAGTCAATTGAAGCGTCAAATTTAGTGGTATTAATATCTTTTACCAGCGCTGATGCTTCTTTAAGCGAGTAAGCTTTGCTTTTATCAACTTTAGCTTCCGCTGCTTTTCTTTTTTTAGTAAGGCTTGCCATTTTAATTCAGTTTAATCCCGCCTGGTGCGGAACGGTAAAAAATTAGTTTTTTTCCCAGGGTGCGTCGCCCTCAACGGTTAAGCCAAGGCTGCGGGCGGTTCCTGCTACCATCTTCATAGCGCTTTCCATGGTAAAGCAATTAAGATCGGGCATTTTGTCTTTGGCAATTGCCTCTACCTGTGCCCAGGTTACTTTACCTACTTTAGAGCGGTTACTTTCTTTAGAACCTTGCTGAATTTTTGCGGCTTCCATTAACTGAACAGCAGCGGGAGCGGTTTTAATAACAAACTCAAAAGATTTGTCATTATAAACTGTAATGATTACGGGTACAACTTTACCCATTTTGTCCTGCGTGCGGGCATTAAACTGTTTGCAGAACTCCATAATGTTAACACCCTTGCTACCAAGTGCAGGGCCTACAGGAGGTGCCGGGTTTGCCTGGCCGCCTTTAACCTGCAGTTTTACATAGCCTGTAATCTCTTTTGCCATGATTAATAATTTTATTGGTTCAAACGTCCTGCCGCATAATTCCGGCAGAAACTCCCAATCCCGCATTGTACGGGACATTCAATTATTTCTTATAAAGAAAAGAACTTTTTGGGGCGGCAAAGGTAAGAAAAATACGATACCCTGCAAATATATTTTGCAGGGTATCCGTCCAATTGGAGAAATTGCAAAATGCCCGCCTGCTATGACTTGCAGTGGTTGCAAGCAGCATAGGCATACCGCAAAGCACGGCTAACTATCTCTTTGTCCCTTTACTGCCGTCAAAAAACAAGGTATATTGTACAAAGCCCGGCAATACTTATAATGTAAATTCTTTTGCTATTGCCCTGCGGCCTCGTCAACCAGTGCTTTTAACTGTTTGTAACGTTGGTTGCGGCCATCGTTTTTAAGGTAAAATGTCATTAAAAAAGCACAGTAATGTTTTTTGTTATCAACCCAGGGGAACGAACCAAACAACCCAGGACTGGTAACTGCCCCGGAAAGGTTGCCAACCCTGCTGTTGTCCCATACCCATTCACCATAACCATAACCGATATTACCAGCTTCTGCGGGGGAATATGCAACAGTAACATCCTGTGTTATACGGTCAACCTGCATGGCAGCAATACTTTGCTCACTCAATATGCGTTGGCCACGGTATACACCTTTGTTCAATATCATTTCTAAAAACTTCATGTAGTCCTGCGTTGTGCTAATAGCGCCGCCTGCAGGCAGCGGTACTTTACCGGGGCCAAAATCAGTATGCAGCATACCCAGCGGCTGTGCTAAACGCTGCTTAAAAAGGGTTTTAAAATCCTGCCCGCTTATTTTTTCAATAACAGCGCCGGCAACCTGCAAACCGGCATTACTGTAATGAAATACCTTACCCGGCGGACCTTCCATAGGCATTTGGGCAATTTTTTCAATAGCTTCATCCATGCTGTTAATGCCACGCATTTGAGCAAGGCTCTCTTTTAGCGGGGGCTCTTTAATGCCCGTACGATGTGAGAGGCAGTCATCAATAGTTATAATGCCTTTGCCATACTGCGTTAATATAGGCAGGTATTTACCCACAGTGTCGTCCAGTCGTAACGTACCATCATCAACAAACGTCATCACCAGTGCGGCGCTCAGCCATTTGCTGCAACTGGCAATTGACACGCGGCTGGTAGTGGTATAGTCATCATCGGCCCCGTCGCGGTGCATACGCTTGCCAACAATGCGGCTTGCAAATTTCTGCCGCATGTTCATGTGGTTAACAGCGTTGGCATAAATTATTTTACCGTTTTTATATATCATCAGCACGCTGCGCCCGCCCATAGCGCCGGTGTTGTCCTGCAGCCAATTGTCAACTTTTGAAAAGTCCTGTGCGGGGCAGGCATTTACAGCAAGCAATAAAGCAGCCACTACAACAGCAGCAAAGTATTGTTTATTCATAGCGGTAATAAGACGTGCTGCGAACGCTGCAGGTTTAACGGCGCCTTAAAATTAATACTGCAACACACTGCAATTTTACATCGCCGTCATTTGTATGATAACAACAACAAACAATCATGCGATTAACTTTTACGGAATGCCTGCCGGCAATAGTAAATAATATGAGCGTAAATTTTGCAAGGCAGGCTTTTTATGCACATTGCTGAATATATACAATTAACCAGCAATTTATATGGCTGGCAATGCCGGAATAACCCCGAAATAAACCCCGTAACAGCAAGCCCGATGCAGGCCCGGTTGTGTATTAAACATTCAAGCGCTCAAATGTTTAACTTAGCTAATTCCGTCCACCACTGCCTCTTTATGTATTTTAGTTACAAGGCCCTGTAATACTTTGCCGGGGCCTGCCTCAGTAAAATGTGTGGCGCCACCGGATACCATAGCCTGTACGCTTTGTGTCCAGCGCACAGCACCGGTAAGCTGGGCTACCAGGTTTCTCTTTATTTCTGCCGCATCCACTACAGCTTTGGCAACCACATTTTGATATACCGGGCATGACGGGTGGTTAAACCCCGTAGTTTCTATAGCTGCTGCCAGTTCTTCACGGGCCGGCTCCATCAATG
>DASZUX010000659.1:0-7373 GCA_035547455.1 Chitinophagaceae bacterium | reverse complement strand
CAAAGTATTATCATTGCCATACTCAACCAGTTGCAGAAGCCCTCATTTTGTAGGGTAGGAACAACTAAAATTATTGGTTTAAAAAGTGGGACGGCGTTGCAGAAGCCCTCATTTTGTAGTGTAGGAACAACAATTACTAAAAACCTAACCATCGATGAAAGTTGCAGAAGCCCTCATTTTGTAGGGTAGGAACAACCATAGTGCAGGTCTTTTAATTTAATTGTTTGTTGCAGAAGCCCTCATTTTGTAGGGTAGGAACAACTTATTGACGTTGTTTTCGGAATAGCTCAGTGTTGCAGAAGCCCTCATTTTGTAGGGTAGGAACAACAAAAGGGTTGAGCTTTATTATGTCTTTACCGTTGCAGAAGCCCTCATTTTGTAGGGTAGGAACAACTCAAACCACCGGCCATTCTTGTTTGCATCTGTTGCAGAAGCCCTCATTTTGTAGGGTAGGAACAACCAGATACCGGACGACAACAGCGCATGCCTGGTTGCAGAAGCCCTCATTTTGTAGGGTAGGAACAACATTAACGATATGAATGCTGTCGTGATGTACGTTGCAGAAGCCCTCATTTTGTAGGGTAGGAACAACGTAGTGGGTTCGACCCCCATCAAGCTCCCCGTTGCAGAAGCCCTCATTTTGTAGGGTAGGAACAACTTTTACACTAAAAGGTAGTTCTTCCTGTTGTTGCAGAAGCCCTCATTTTGTAGGGTAGGAACAACTAAAGAGCGGCACGTACCGGCCGCTCTTTTTTCATCTCAAAAAAATATTTTGCCTTTATAGCGGACACCCGGCCTGTTTTTCTATTTATCCGTAGCGGCGCTGCTGCCGGTTGCTTTTAAACCGGGAAGCGGGATGAATTTGTTGAAAAAAATGGTTTTATTTTTAATAACATGCTTAAAATGAATAAGTTGTACAAAATGGCATTCCTCCCTCATCCTCCTTTTTCACCCGGCGTTTCCTCCCTTTTGGAATGGGGGACATCAAGGGACACTAAAGTATTTAAGGATGTTAAAACGGCGGATGTTGCAGTTGAATGAGTAAAAAAAGTTTAACAGGGTTCAGGTAAACGGCTATAAATCATATAGTTGTATAAAATGGCGTTCCTCCTTTTTTGGTGAATGGCTTTGGCAACGCTAAGGGCTTTAAAGGAGGGTAAGGCAGGAAATGCCAGGGCGAATGGTAAAAAGGTTTTTTGCAGGTTTGTGTTAGCAATTATGTATGGCGGTAACAGGTGGCAGGAGTGGGGGCGTAACCCTGTGACAAAACGGATGGGCAGGGGTTTTATATTACTGTTAATCAATTTCAGCCTATTTTTGCGGCCTTAAATTGAGCAGATGAGTAAAATTACCGCCGCTATTACTGCAGTAGGAGGATATGTACCCGGTTACCGGTTGACTAACAAAGAATTAGAAACACTTGTAGATACCACGGACGAGTGGATACGTACAAGAACGGGTATTGAAGAAAGAAGAATTTTAAAAGGCGAAGGGAAGGGCAGCAGCGATATGGCAGTACCGGCGGTGGAGGAAATTTTGCGCAAGAAAAACCTTGATGCCAAAGACATAGACTGTATTATTTGCGCCACCGTAACACCTGACATGGTTTTTCCGGCAACGGCTAATATAATTGCCGATAAAATTGGCGCCGTAAATGCCTGGGGATTTGATATGAGCGCAGCCTGCAGCGGCTTTTTATACGCGCTTACCACCGGGGCATCGTTTATTGAAAGCGGCAGGTATAAAAAAGTGATTGTGGTAGGGGTGGATAAAATGAGCGCTATTATTGACTATACCGACCGTGCCACCTGTATTATTTTTGGCGATGGCGCGGGTGCGGTGCTGCTGGAACCTAATACGGAGGGCTACGGCCTGTTAGACAGTATTTTAAAGAGTGACGGCAGCGGGCGCGAATTTTTGCACATGAAAGCTGGCGGGTCAGTAAAACCGGCCAGTATTGAAACGGTAACCGCGCGTGAGCATTATGCCTACCAGGAAGGTAAAACGGTATTTAAGTTTGCCGTAGTAGGCATGGCTGATGTAAGCGCCCAGATAATGGAACGCAATAACCTTACGGCGGATGATATTGCCTGGCTGGTACCGCACCAGGCCAACCTGCGTATAATAGACGCTACCGCCAGCAGGATGAACCTGCCGAGGGAAAAGGTGATGATTAATATTATGCGCTATGGCAATACTACGGCGGCTACCATACCGCTTTGCCTGTGGGACTGGGAAAGCCAGCTTAAAAAAGGTGATAACCTTGTGCTGGCTGCTTTTGGCGGCGGGTTTACCTGGGGCGCAAGCTTGATAAAATGGGCGTATTAGCAGTCCATGGGCCATAGGTTATGGTATGTAGCAGCAAACATTTAAACATAAATGGCTTACGGTAAAAACAGTAAGCCACGAATACAGTACTAAAATGACGATTGAACAAATTAAAGCTTTACGGGACCGCGTTAGTGTGCTAAGGAGGTTTCTTTGACGTTGATAACCGCACACAAAAAATAGAAAGCGACAGGCAGCTCTCACTCTCGCCGGGTTTTTGGGACGATAACGCCCGTGCCACCGGCATAATGAAGGAAATAAAAACCAACGAGTACTGGCTTAAACTGTTTAAACAGGTGGAAAGCGCCGTGGACGATTTTGCCGTGCTGTTTGAGTTTTGGAAGAGCGGCGACGCAACAGAAGAAGAAACACGCGAAGCATACGATAATGCTGTTAAGCTTATAGAGGATGCCGAGTTTAAAAGTACACTTAACCAACCGGAGGATGAACTGCCGGCCGTATTGCAGATAAACCCCGGCGCAGGCGGCACCGAGAGCCAGGACTGGGCTGAAATGCTGCTGCGCATGTACCGTATGTATGGCGAAAAGCAGGGATGGAAAGTGACGGAGCTTGATTTTCAGGAAGGGGATGGGGCTGGCATTAAAACCGCCACCCTGCAGTTTGACGGGGCTTTTGCTTATGGGTTTTTAAAGGCAGAAAGCGGTGTACACAGGCTGGTGCGCATATCGCCGTTTGACAGTAACGCCCGTAGGCATACATCGTTCGCCAGTGTGTTTGTGTACCCGCTGATTGATGACAGCATTGAAATTGAAGTACGGCAGGATGAACTGGAATGGGAGTTTTACCGCAGCGGCGGTAAAGGCGGGCAGAATGTAAACAAGGTAGAAACTGCAGTAAGGTTAAAACATATACCCTCTGGCATAATAGTAGAATGCCAGCAGGCGCGTACCCAGGGTGAAAACCGGGAACTGGCCCTGAAGATGCTGAAAAGCCGTTTGTATGAAGAAGAACTGCGCAGGCGCGAAGAAGCAAAAAACGCCACCAACGCTAATAAGAAGAAAATTGAATGGGGCAGCCAGATACGCAGCTACGTGTTTCACCCCTACAAGATGATAAAAGACCACCGTACCGACTATGAAGTGGGTAATGTGCAGCCCGTTATGGACGGCGAGATTGACGGTTTTATAAAAGCGTATCTTATGATGGAGAAAGAGGCGGCGGTATAAGGGCGGCTTGAAAGCAAGCGCCGGGGAATACTACGCAAAAGCCCTTTTATAATAGGGCTGTCAATGCACCCTGTTTTTTTCTACAAGATACTCCAGCCATAAAAACTTATTGTAGCTGGGGCAGTAAAAATAGTGGCATATATAACTGAAGTGCAGGAATATTTTTTTAAACGGTACAGGATAAGAAAACGCAGCCCTTGCCTGGAAAAAGATAAATGTTTTTTGGTTGCTTTCTTCAAACTCCCTCACGCTGTGCAAATCCAGTTCCGGCGCTTTTTCGCCCAACCGCAACAGCGATGTACGCAATATTATTTGGTCCATTACATTATGGCTGGTAGCAAGCAGGGAGTGTATGTCCTGTACAAGTTGCGGTTTGTATGCTTCCAGTTGCTCAATTTTAAATGCGCCCATCAGCCGCGCCAGGTGGTAAAGCAAAATTGAAGAGTGTACATAATAGGGAGAAATAAAAGTTGGATCTTTCATATACTCCCTGTTCTTAACCATTTCGGCAAGCAGGTGTATAGTAGCGCTGTCCTGTGTAGTAAACGGGAGCTTAGAGTCAAGTATAAAATACATGATGTTGCACTGCACGGAAAAGTCAAAGTCACGGGGCATCCGGTCACCCATCCAGGTACTGTAGGCGGGTATGTTACGGTACTTTTTGTAGGTTGATTTAATGCGCCTGCCGTTTTTAAGATTGCTTACTGCAACCATGCGCTTTTTAACTATCCTGGCAGTGCTGTCGCCGTTATCGCTGCTCATTAAAATCATAACAGTATCGTCGGCGTCTTCGCCTTCGCCAAAAACCTGTTTCAGGTGCTGAAAGATGTAAGCGTGGGGCATAAAAGTACCGCTGGCATCCCAAAAGCCATAGTATGGCATGCCATACTTGTTTTTGTACAGCGGGTAAGATGTTGATGCCCTCCGGTAAATGGCTTGTGCAAGCAGCCTGTTTTCGCCGGTAAGCTTAGGCAGCAGGTTACGCATACCAAAGGCGGTAACCGCTGTAAAAAAAATATTATTGTCCGGCTGGTAATTATGCGGCCCGCCGCCGCAGGAACGAAAGCCTTCAAACATACCTGCATAAAAGTCGCCGCGGCTTTGCCTGTACTGTGCGCTGTCTAATTGTTTAAGCAGGGTATGAATAATTTCCGCGTCCGTTTGCTGCGCAAGTACATTACGGCCGGTGAGGATAACAAATATGAAAAGAAACAATATGCGCATCAGCAGTATTTAAAGATCGTTTAATTATAAAACCCATTTACCATGAAGTGTATAAAACCCGTGTTAGTAAAGCCTGTTCTTATCAGCCATGTTATTTTCTTGTTTAAAAACATGGCGGTTAACCTGTTTAGCGGGCTAATTAAGTTTTGGCAACATTCTTACATAATTTAACCAGCGTAATATGTTAGCCGTTTTTTCCATGTCAACAATCATGTCTTTCCGTTGCAGTTGCCACCAGTTTATTTTTTTATTGCCCAGTTTTTTCTGCAACCGCAAAAACTGGTCAACAGCCACCATGCTGCGGGCGTTAATGGTATTCATAATAATGCAAAACTCTTTCTTGTCTTTATGTTTATAAGGCAGCGCCATAATACGGCGGTTTTGGGCTTTTACCCTTTCCAAAAACATCTGCCTGAAGGCCAAAAAATCATCGCAGGTGTTTACGAGGGTATAAATGTTATCACGTACGTCTTTGTACAGGTCAAAAATATCATTGCCCAACTGGTACAGGCTGCCCACGTAAAAAAGCACATCCAGCATTTGCTGCGATGCAGCTATATCAAGGCTTTGATGATAAATAATAACAGACACGGCGCCTTTTATATGAGTAATGCGCTCAATTTCTTCTTTTGTAACAGACGGCTTTGTTTGCTTAACGGTTTCTACCTGTATCTCAAGCACATTTTTGCTGGCTTCAAGATATTCCTTCCTGTGGGGCACATTAGCCAGCAGGTAGGTTTGTATTTCCCTGGCAACCCCGGCTGCAAAGGTGGTGGCCTGGTATGTTTCGGGCTGGTAGGTAATGGTGCGTATGTCGTCAATGGGCAGTTTGTCAACATCAAACAGGTCGTCGCCCACAGGTGTTAAAATACCGAAGAGTGTTGCACGCTTACGTTCATCGGCAGAAAGCTGCTGCCCGTACAATCTTTTGTAGCTGCTGCATAAAAAGGAAGTAATAAAAAGACCGTAGTATTTTAGAATTTTGCCCCGTTGCTCCGGCTGAAATTTGCCCTGGTAGCGGTGTTCAAGTTCGTTAAGGTAGGGGATAAGAAAATCTTTATTAAACTGTTTTTGTGTTTGTATTTCTTTATAAATTCTACGCCCGATATTAAAATAGGTTAATGCACTCATCCTTGCCGGTTACAGTGTGCCAAACATACGGAAAAATTAGCCAGAGGTAAATTATAAATTGCTATGCTGTTGCAACATGCAGAAGAATGATTGCCCTTTCCCTTCTTTTCTTAACTTTGCAACCCTCTTTTAAATGAAAAATACAGATATGAGTATAGGAACTTTCAGTTACCCGATGCCTGCTAACGAGCCGGTATTGCAATATGCCCCTGGTTCGGCCGAAAAACTTGCATTAAAGAAAACGCTGGCTGAACTTAAAAAGAAAACCCTGGATATACCGATGTATATAGGAGGTAAGGCAGTTAAAACAGGTAAAAAAGTTGCCGTACATGCCCCGCATGAAATTGCACATACGCTGGGATATTTTCATGAAGGAGAAGAAAAACATGTTAAACAGGCAATAGATGCCGCGCTTAAGGCAAAAGATGTATGGGCTGCTATGCCATGGGAAGAAAGAGCACATATATTTTTAAAGACTGCTGATTTGATGGCGACGAAATACCGCAGTTTTATAAACGCATGCACTATGCTGGGGCAAAGTAAAAACGCCTTCCAGGCAGAGATTGACAGCGCTTGTGAGCTGATTGACTTTTTGCGGTTTAATGTGCACTTTTTAAGCGAGATATATAAAAACCAGCCAATATCATCAGCAGGTATGCATAACCGTACCGAGTGGCGCCCCCTGGAGGGATTTGTATTAGCCATAACCCCGTTTAATTTTACGGCCATTGGCGGCAACCTGCCCACCAGTGCTGCTATGTGCGGCAACGTGGTAGTGTGGAAACCTGCACACACACAAATTTACAGTGCGCAAATGTTTATGCGCATTTTGAAAGAAGCCGGCCTGCCGGATGGTGTTATCAACCTTATTTACGTAGATGGCCCCGTGCTGGGTGATGTATGCTTTAACCACCGTGATTTTGCAGGCATACATTTTACAGGCTCTACAGGCGTGTTTAACCACATCTGGAAAACGATTGGCAACAACATCGGCAACTACCGCACGTACCCCCGTATTGTAGGCGAAACAGGCGGTAAAGATTTTGTGCTGGTGCATAAAAGCGCTGATGTTGATGCCGTGGTGGCCGCACTGGCAAGAGGCGCATTTGAGTTCCAGGGACAAAAATGCTCCGCTGCGTCAAGGGCGTACCTGCCCTCCAACCTGGCTGATGAAATAAAGAAAAAATTGGTGGCCGAAATACAAAGCATGAAGATGGGCAGCGTAGAGGACTTCAGCAATTTTATTAATGCAGTGATTGATGAAAGGAGCTTTGATAAAATAACCGGTTATATAGCCAATGCAAAAAAAGATAAAAAGGCCAGTATACTGGTGGGGGGCAACTACGACAAATCCGTTGGATATTTTATAGAGCCAACGGTTATAGAAGCCAAAGACCCTAAATATGTAACCCTGTGCGAAGAGATTTTTGGCCCTGTACTAACTATTTATGTTTACGACGCGGATGAGTTTGAAGAAGTAATGGATTTGGTGGACAGTACCTC
>DASZUX010000658.1:0-6832 GCA_035547455.1 Chitinophagaceae bacterium | reverse complement strand
AAAGAAGTATAAACGCAAGCAATAAGTATTACCATAAATCGTTATTTTACAGCATTGGTTAAAAATAGCCTCGTATGATTAAGAAACTCCTTCTCATTTTTGTTGCTGCCGGCTTATTTTGTATAAGCAATGCCCAGCAACTGGATACCAAAGAAGATATTCAAAAAAAACAGCAGGAGTTACAGAAGGAACTGGACGATTTGAACGCTACGCTTAACCAGATTAAAAAAAATAAAAAGCAGTCTATAAGCCAGTTGGCTGTAGTTCAAAAAAAGATAAGGTTAAGGGAAGAAATGGTTAATACCCTTAACCGCGATTTGAAGCGCCTTGATGATGAAATTGTAAACTCAGCAAATGAAATAACGCAGCTAAAAAGCCAGTTAGATACGTTAAAGCAGAGTTATGCCAAAAGCATTGTATTTGCTTATAAGAACCGCAGCGGGTACGATTACCTGAATTTTCTTTTCTCAGCCACCAGTTTTAACGATGCTGTAAAAAGAGTAGCTTATCTTAAAAGCTACCGCCACAACCGGGAGATGCAGGCCGACAACATTGTTAAGACCGAGCAACTGATGGAACAAAAAGTTGTACAGCTAACATCAACCAAAACCGACAAAAACAAGGTGCTGGGTGAGCAAAGCAAGCAATTGCAGGTGCTTGAGGAAGATAAAAAGCAAAAAGATGTGGTTTTAAAACAATTAAAAAGCCAGGAGGCCGATGTTTCTGCCCAAATAAAAACCAATGAGAAAAACCGTATTAGCCTGCGCAATGCACTGCAGCAGGTAATACGCAGGGAGCAGCAACGGCTTGCTGAGGAGGCTAAGAAAAAGGAGCAGCAAAGACTGAAGGAAGAAGCAGCCCGTAAAGCCGCCGATGCAAAGGCTGCCGCACAAAATAAACCTGCTGAACAGCCTGCTAAACAGCCGGCTGCCAGTAACCCGGCACAGGGCGTTGTAACAGGCAATACATCCAACAGGTCCTACAGCCCGTTTGAGTCAACACAGGAAGGGCTAACCCAATCTATAAATTTTGAAAATAATAAGGGCAATCTGCCATGGCCTGTAAATTCAGGTGTGGTATCCATCCCCTTTGGACGTTACCAGATACAGGGGCTTACAGGCTCTAATGATGGTATTACCATTGCACTGCCATTGGGGGCGAACGTTAAATCTGTTGCTGATGGCGAGGTTTCTGCAATCTTCGACCTGGGAGGAGAAAATGCGGTTATTGTAAGGCATGGTAAATACTTTACAGTGTACAGCAACCTTGCCACTGTAATGGTAAGCAAAGGCGACCAGGTAAAGGCTGGCAGGGTTTTAGGCACCACCGCCGCAGATGAAAGCGGTGAAGGCCAGTTAAACTTCCAGGTTACAAATGACAAAGGGGTGCCGCAAAACCCGGAATTATGGCTTAAACACAGGTAGCATCAGCCTTTATAACTGCACTCCATTCTGCAATACCGGCTGTAAAGCTTTTCATACACAGGTATTACATTGTTTATATCAAATGCCTGCGCCTGTGCAAAAGCGTTTTCCTGCATGGTTTTAAATACTGCTTCATCTGTTAAAAGGTTAACAGCATAATTACTCATAGCTTGTATGTCTCCTACATTAGCGGTGTACCCGGTAACCCCGTTAATATTTACTTCAGGCAGCCCGCCGGCATTACTGCTAATTACAGGTACACGCGCTGCCATTGCCTCCAGTGCGGCAAGGCCAAAGCTCTCGTAATCAGACGGCAGTAAAAAAACATCGGATATAAGCAGTATTTCTTCAATTTGCTCCTGCTTGCCAAGCAGCCTTACATCATCATGAATGTTCAGTTCTTTAACCAGGTTTTCTACCCCCGGCCTGTCCGGGCCATCGCCTACAAGCAATAATTTGGATGGTACCTGCTTGTTTACTTCTGCAAATATCCGTACAACATCTTTAACACGTTTTATGCTCCTGAAGTTAGAGGCGTGCACCATAATTTTCTCTCCATGCGGAGCAATAACTTTCCTGAAAGCATCAATAGGCTTTTTATTAAATCTGCTGATGTCAACAAAGTTGTAAATAACTTCTATGTCTTTTGTTATTTTAAAAAACTTGTAGGTTTCTTCTCTAAGATTTCCTGATACTGCAGTAATGGCGTCGCTTTCATTTATAGAAAAGGTAACAACAGGCTCGTATGTTTTGTCCTTGCCAACAAGTGTTATATCGGTACCATGCAGGGTAGTTATTACAGGTATATCGCGGCCGGTTTTGGCAATAATCTGCTTTGCCAGGTAAGCGGCAGACGCGTGTGGTATGGCATAATGTACATGCAGCAGGTCAAGATCATGGTTTTTAATAACATCTACCATCGTGCTTGCAAGGGCAACTTCGTAAGGTGGATAATCAAATAACGGGTAAGTAGGCACCCGCACTTCGTGGTAAAAAATATTAGCGCTGAAAATATTCAGCCTTACAGGCTGCTGGTAAGTAATAAAGTGTACATAATGTCCTTTGTCAGCAAGTGCTTTACCTAATTCTGTTGCAACAACACCGCTTCCGCCAAATGTAGGGTAGCAAACTATTCCAATGCGCATGGTTAAATGTTTGAGGTGGCAAAGCTAAGAGAAAACCATTTGAAACAAATTATGCGGCGGGGCGAACGGTAAAAGATTAAAATAATGATAATAAGCTTGTTATGCAAAGGCGGGCATCGGTATATATTCTTTTTTCTTATTTCGTAACCCGTTGGTATTTTCGTGCGCATATAACAGTAACGTTATTTTAATATATAGTACATGAAAAAACTAACTGGTGTAGCCATACTCTTTATTTTTATTAATGCCTCTGCGCAAAATGCGGCAGATGTAACCGACTCGTTGTTTATACGCAAGCTTGCCAATAACATTCTTTCTTCAAAGGCATCGTACAATAACCTGGTTTACCTTACAAAAAAAATTGGCGGCAGGCTTGCTGGCTCACCGCAAATGGTAATGGCAGAACAGTGGGGCTACAAAGCACTGCAGCAGGCCGGCGCTGATAAGGTAACCCTGCAGCAGTGTATGGTGCCGCATTGGGTACGTGGGGGTACGGATAAAGCATCTTTGTTTAACAGCAGCGGTAAGGTGTTGCGGCCATTAAGCGTTACTGCCCTCGGCAATTCTGTTGGTACGGGTGCCAGGGGTATAAAGGCAGAAATTGTGCGGGTTAATAGTTTTAAAGATCTTGAAACAAAAAAGGGCAAGCTGGAAGGCAAAATTGTTTTTTACAACGTACCATTTGATGATACGCTTGTTTCAACTTTTATGGCCTATGCCAAAAATGTTGTGTACAGGGGCATTGGCGCCAGCCAGGCGGCCAAATACGGGGCAGCAGGTGTAATAGTGCGCAGTATGACGAATGCTATGGATAATGTTGCCCATACTGGTAGCCTGGGTTATAATGACTCCTTTCCCAAAATACCGGCCGTGGCGCTGGGGTTACGCGATGTTGAATACCTGGATACTTTACTGGACAGGGGAGAAACACTAACAGCGCAAATGTTTACCTATGGTAAAATGCTGCCGGACACTATTGGCCATAATGTTATTGGAGAGATAACAGGCGGAGTACACCCGGATGAAATAATTACCGTAGGCGGCCACCTTGATGCATGGGATATTACAGAGGGCGCCACGGATGACGGCGCCGGCATTGTGCAAACAATTGAAATATTGCGGGCATTTAAAGCATTGGGCTTTACTCCGGTGCACACTATACGCTTTGTACTGTTTGCCAACGAAGAAAACGGCTCACGCGGGGGCCGTAAGTATGCAGAGGAAGCAAAAAGCAACAATGAAAAGCATTTGTTTGGGCTGGAAAGTGATGCCGGTGGCTTTACCCCGCGTTATATAAGCCTTCCGTTTACAGGTGAAAATGCGGAAAAACGTGCTGCATGGAAAGAGTTGCTTAAGCCTTACCTGTTTGTTGATTTTGTTAACGGCGGAGGCGGAGCTGATGTTGAGCCCCTTGGAAGGGAACTGAAAGTGCCTGTGGGTGAAATGATGCCTGATAACGAGCGCTATTTTGATGTGCACCACAGCCGTAATGATGTTTTGGAAAATGTGAACATACGCGAGTTGAAACTGGGCGCCGTTAATATGGCTGCCCTGCTTTACCTGGTAGATAAATACGGCTTTTAGCTTTGTGCCAGGATTAAAAATATAGCGGGCCTCTTATTTATGTCGGGGGCCTGTTGTTTTTTCCATTCCTGTATAGTTTTAGTTGTTACATTTTCGGTAGCAGCAGTCAGGTCAACAGCAATGCAGAATTTTGTTCCGGGGCGGCAAGTGGCAAAAATATCAGCAATAAGCTGGTTGTTACGGTAAGGAGTCTCAATAAAAATTTGTGTACAGCTCTTTCTTAGGGAGTAGTCTTCAAGTTCCTTAATGGCCTTTTTGCGTATATGTGAATCTATAGGCAAATACCCAAGAAATTGAAATGTTTGCCCATTCATCCCGCTTGCCATTAAAGCAAGCAGGATAGAACTTGGCCCCACAAGCGGCTTAATAACAGCCTGGTGCTTTTGCGCAACTTCCACCAGTGCCTGGCCGGGGTCTGCAATAGCCGGGCAACCGGCTTCGCTTAATATGCCTATGGTTTTACCTGCTGTTATGTCTTTTATAAAAGCAGGCATTATTACTGCTTCTGCCTTATGTATAGTATGCCAGGTATAATCATCAATTACCATCTCTTTCCAAATTCGTTTAAAAAAACGCCTTGCTGTTTTTTCATTTTCTGCATAAAAAACAGTACAGCTTTTTACAGCGTCCAATATATATGCCGGCAGGACCTTTATGGCTGCCTCGTCATTTTGTAAAACGGTGGGGATAAGATATACAATAGCCCTGCTCATCGTCGGTTTTTATTTCAAATTACCATGCAATATTAACTAAATGCGTAATAGCGGTAAAGTGTAAAGATGGGCTGTATTATCTGTCATCAGGGCTTTAAAGGGGTTTCCTCGTTTACTTCGTGCATGCTTAAAGTTGCTGCAATAATAGCGTATGCAGGTGCTATTACCATAACCGGGTGCATTAAATAAAATAACAGGCCGTTGCCTATTGCAAGGCCACGGTGCCTGCCGATGAAGAAAATGCTTTGCCCAACCGGCATTTTCTTTCTTTCGTTCCCATAGTCCAGCATACTAAACCCATAGTAATAGCACTCAACAAGCACTGCAAACAGGGTGCTTGCCCAGCCAATAACAGGTACCAGCGTTAAAAGCAGTATGGTAAACATATAAACGGTTTGCCAGGCGGCATTACGTACGGCAATTGCACAACCACGCAGCGCATCTTGTTTTACGCTGGACATATCAACAGTGGCTTCCCTGCCTTGTATAATGGCATCAGTTTTTTCACTTAGCCAGGCAAATACCGGCGAGCCGATGATAAGCCATACATACTTAAAAAGAGAGAAATATAAAAGCATTTGATTTAGCCAGAAGAACAGCCCGCTTAATGTAAAAAACAAACCCAGGAAACCACTGCGCTCACGCTTTAGCCATGCTTCCAGACCGGTAACATTGCCTAACCATGATATAAAAAGATTAGCGGTTTTGCCAAAATAGTACATGCAAATAATAAACAGTATGCTGTAGATAATGCCGGGTATAATTATCCATTTCCACAGCTTATTTTCTTTAATAAATTGATGAGCCTTTATATAGCCACGTACGGCATGTATTAATTCTTTGAGCAACTGGGGTTATTTTAGCGCGATAAATTTAATAGAATTGAAACGTAATTCAGCCATTAAAATTTCAAAACACTCTGCTTTTGCAGCCATGAAGCGGGTTGATGCCGGCTTTTATTCCCATGCGGACGTAATAACTGTTGCAAAGCTGCTATTGGGTAAAATACTGGTAACCAATATAAATAATATAATAACGGCCGGCCGCATTGTTGAAACCGAGGCATATAATGGCATTGGCGACAAAGCCTCTCATGCGTATGGCGGCCGGCGTACGGCCAGGACCGAAGTGATGTACGGCGGCAGCGGTTTGGCGTATGTGTACTTATGTTACGGTATTCACCACCTTTTTAATATTGTTACCGGCCGGCCGAATGTTCCTGAAGCTATATTGATAAGGGCGGTTGAACCTTTGTACGGCATAGAGGATATGCTTTTGCGTACGGACAAAAAGAAATTAGACAATACTCTTACCCGCGGGCCCGGTAACCTGTCTAAGGCGCTGGGTATTTCTGTATTGCATACGGGCACACACCTGGCCGGGGATGATATATTTTTAATGCAGGACGATAAACAGTATAAGCCTGCGGAAATTGGCGTTTCGCCGCGTATAGGTGTAGATTATGCCGCGGAAGACGCGTTATTGCCCTACCGTTTTTATATAAAAGGTAACGCTTATGTTAGCGGCAAAATTAAATAAGCTGTCATATAAGCCCTGTTAGCCGGGCATAGGTAACTACCGCTGTTGTATCAAAACAGTTGGTTTTTTTAATAAGGTTGCGGCGGTGGGTATCAACGGTATTGGGGCTTAAATGCAATTTATGTGCTATCATTTTAGTGTCAAAACCCTGGCTTAAAAGTTTTAGTACATCTGTTTCCTTACCTGATAGAGGTTTTTTTTGCTGCAGTGTCCTGTTTTCATAATCGTAAAAATAAATCTCGTTGTACTGCGGGTACGAAATAACCATATCTGCAAAATCAGGTCTTTTTATATGCGATACATCACTTAAATAACTTAGCACCAGCAAAGGCTTACTGGTTTTGTCTATTTCTACAATTATGCTTTGCTGCAGCATTTGAAAATAATCGCCATTTTTTTTCTTTAAATGCTGGGTTACACTTATAAG
>DASZUX010000657.1:0-3094 GCA_035547455.1 Chitinophagaceae bacterium | reverse complement strand
CATTCCATCCAGTTACGTATGTGCGCCATTGTAAGCGGGTCTCCGCCTGTATTTGCACCGGTAGCGGCTTTTTCAGCCATATCGGTTAATGATAGCTTGGGCAGCAGGTTGGCATGCATACCCATGGCTTTTGCATATTCTTCTGTCAGGCCGCCTTCGGGTGTTATTTTGTTGGTATCAAGGTTAAGCATACCGCCATTAGAGTAATAGATTTCTTTTACATCATCCGCGGCGTTTGTTTGCCTTGACCTGAATAACACCTGGAAACCGTTGCTCATATCATTCAGCGGGCCGTAGTCAAACACAGCAGTCATGGTATCTGCGTTTTTGCGGCCGTCTTTCCATACATAAATGCCGCCGTTTACTGCTACGCTGCGCGGGTGCGGCAAGCCGCTAAACCAATGTACGGTGTCAATCTGGTGGCTCATCCATTGTCCCGGTATGCCGGATGAATAAGGCCAGAACAAACGAAACTCCAGGTAATGCCTGGGGTCAAATGGTTCATAGGGGCGGTTTATCAAATAGCGTTTCCAGTCGGTATCTTCCTCTTTAAGTTTGGCTACCAGCTCTGGCCTGCGCCAGCGCCCGGGTTGGTTTACATTCCATGTAAGCTCTACCATTACAATAGGGCCAAACTTACCTGATTGTATAAAGTCGCGTGCTGCCCAGTAGTTGGGGCCGCTCCTGCGCTGGCTGCCTATTTGCACAATACGGTCGCTGGCTTTAACGGCTTTCAGTACGGCACGGGCATCCTCCATTGTTTCAGCAAGCGGTTTTTCACAATATGCGTCGCGTCCTGCTTTTACAGCTTCAACACAATGATAGGCATGCTGAAAATCGGCAGTGCTTATAAATACCGCATCAACATCCTTTATATTGTATAAGTCATCGTTGTTTACGCAGGCTTTAATATCGTGCCCCATTTTTTGGGCAAGAAAAGCCTGTCCGGCTTCACGTTTGTATTTCCATATATCGCTTACAGCAATAATATCAAAGTTCATCTCTTTGTACGATGCCATAAACGATGGTATATGCCCGTCTTTATGCCGGTCGCTAAAACCCACTACCCCTACATTTACACGGTCATTAGCGCCTTTTATACGCCTGTAGCTGCTTGCTGTCATGCCCATGGTGCTTATATAAGTGGCGGCACCTGTTAAAGCTGTTTGTTTAATAAATTGCCTGCGTGACTGTTGCATGGTAAAAACTTTATTGCTGAATATTTTGATTTGTTAAGGTATGTTTTTTAAAAGCTTACAGCACTTTTATTTTTATACTGCGGTAGCTTACTTCATTGCCGTGGTCCTGCAATAAAATATGCCCTTCAGGCCAAAGGCCAAAGTTGGGCCAAACCTTGTACTTGCTTATTGCCACATCATCTAAAAAGTTCTTGCTCCCTTTTTCATACTCCAGTACTTTATAGCCGTTCAGCCAATGCTCAACGTGGTTGTTGGGATATACAATAATCCTCCCGTGGTTCCACTCTCCGATTTTCTTTAGCGCAGCAGGAATTTTAGCACGCGGTATAAGGTCGTATAACGATGCTAATGTCCTGTCGCCGTTACGGCCAAGCTTTGCATCGGGATGCAGCGAATCATCCAGCACCTGGTACTCAAGCCCGATACCAGATTTACCCTTGCTGTCATAAGTTTCTTTAACAAAATACTTTACGCCGCTGTTGGCGCCCGGCGTAAGCTTAAATTCAAAATCAAGCTCAAAAGCGCTGTATTCTTTCTCTGTAACAATATCCCCGCCAAGGCCTTCTTCCTGCCCGTTGGAGGAGTGTATGGTAAGCGTTCCGTTTTCAATATTCCAGCCTTTATCCGGGAAGGTTTGTTTATAAATGCTGCGCCAGCCGGTGGTGGTTTTGCCATCCCACAGCAACTGCATGCCGTTGTTTTTTTCCTGCTCCGTAAGCGTGTTGGGTATGTTGTTTACTACGTAAATTGACGACAATGGTTTTGGCGTTACCCCGCTTGTTTGTATGCGTATGTTTTTAAAATATACGTGGGCGCCCGGTGCATTGTTTAAGTCGTGTACCTGCAGGCCTATAAAGCCGCTGGCAAACTTGTCATCTGCAAGGTCTGCTGCTGCTGCGCCGTTTACCCACGTGCGTATATGGTGGCCTATACATTCAATATATAAGCTGTTCCAGTCGCCGGCCTTGTATGCTTTTTGCCCTGTGGGGTTATACGTTAACGGGTATAGCCACCCATGCAGGTTTACATCATGTATGCCGCCTGTCCATGCCCGTGTTGAAGGATCAATTTCTACCTGGTAGCCATATACCTTGCCATTAAGATGATCTGCCCTGCTTTCGCTGCGTACCTGGATACCGGAATTAACAGATGCATCAGTTTTAAAATCTAATTGCAGCGCAAAATCGCCATAGCTTTTGTCGGTTATTAAAAAAGATGTTGTGTTGTTTGCGGCAGTGGTGCCCTCAATCATGCCGTCTTTCACGGCAAAACCTGCATTGCCGGTTAACACATGCCACCCGGTAAGATCTTTTCCGTTGAATAATGACGTAAACTTTTGTGCTTTTGTAATGTTTAACATAATAACTGTGCATAGTAAAGGCAGCAATGTTTTTTTCATAGTAATTATTTTAGTGGCTTGCTTTGTGGGTGCAGTGGCATGCAATTATTTGAGTAAACGAAAATATATATAAAAACTTTAATTTAATTATTTATAACTGCCTTTAAAGTTATACATTAGTACCTGTCGCAGTGATATCTTATCGGTTAACACACCGTATTATTCAACAAACGAAAATGATTGCATGCAGAAAATAATTGTAATGGCTTTGTTTACTATGGCTGCCTGTACTGTTACTGCCCAAACGCATTTTGAGGTAAAGCTTAACGAACCCGCGCATACCGTGGTGATAACAGCAGATGGAAAACCGTTTACCACTTTCCTGTTTCCTGACACGCTGGAAAAACCTGTGTTGTACCCTGTGTATGCTGCCGACGGGCAGTTGATAACCAGGGGATTTCCTGTAAAGCCGCGCACCGGAGAGCCAACCGATCATCCTAACCACCTTGGTATTTGGTTTACTTATGAAAATGTAAACGGACTTGACTTTTGGAAC
>DASZUX010000656.1:0-5959 GCA_035547455.1 Chitinophagaceae bacterium | reverse complement strand
ACGTGGGCATTACAAAACCGCAGGAGACTATTGAAGAAGTGATGGATGGCAGCAAACCGAGGATTTTCCTTAATATTCATGATGTAAGCCAGGTAAACAAGCCATCTGTTGATTTGAGTTTGATAGAAGGCCCGGCGCATTCTGACGATTTTAAGTAAATCAGCAGGTTTAAACCTGCGTATAAGCAATAATAAATTCCTTTTGGGAAAACTGCGTTGATTATGACACTACTTGTTATAGACTGGGCATTTTGGGTAGAAAAATTGATACTTATCGCCATTATCATACTGGCATCGCTTTTTGTAGCTATGTATGAAACCTATGCTGAACGTAAAATTGCTGCCTGGCTGCAGGATAGGGTAGGCCCTAACCGTGCAGGTCCCTGGGGTATTTTGCAGCCGCTTGCTGATGGTGGTAAACTCTTTTTTAAAGAAGAAATTATTCCCAACAGCGCCAATAAATTCCTGTTTGTGCTTGGCCCGGCATTGGCTATGCTTACCGCTATGATGACATGTGCGGTAATACCGTGGGGCAGCAAGCTGGAGTTATTTGGCAGGAGCATCTCCCTGCAGGTGGCCGATGTAAACGTAGCTATGCTGTACATATTTGCCGTGGTTAGCGTAGGGGTGTATGGTATAATGATTGGCGGTTGGTCTTCCAACAACAAATTCTCGCTGCTGGCAGCTTTACGCGGTGCCAGCCAGGTAATAAGCTACGAACTGGCCATGGGGCTTTCACTTATATCTTTAATATTCATCACCGGCTCTTTAAGTTTAAAAACAATGGTTGAGCAGCAGATGCAGCCTGGCCATTGGTGGAACTTTTTTTACCAGCCGGTAGGCTTTCTAATATTTTTTGTGTGTGCGCTGGCAGAATGTAACCGTGCACCCTTTGACCTGCCCGAGGCAGAAAGTGAGCTGAACATGGGCTACCACCAGGAATATTCATCAATGAAGCTTGGTTTTTACCTGTTTGCCGAATATGTAAACATGTTTATAAGCAGCGTAATAATGGCAACATTGTTTTTTGGTGGTTATGATATGCCTTTTGTTAACGAGGCAGCCCTTGCGCCAAACATTGCGGCCATCGTGGGTGTGGTAGCGCTGGTGGTTAAAGTGTGCATTTTTATTTTCGTGTTTATATGGATACGCTGGTCGTTACCGCGTTTCCGTTATGACCAGTTGATGAACCTTGGCTGGAAGGGCTTGATACCATTGGCACTGGTAAACATGCTGGTAACAGCGTTGGTAATATTATTGGGCAACCACTAATCGCGTGCAGCGGTTGGCGAATGTTATAAAAAGTGTTCTGTTTTTTAAAAGCAGTCGTAATAAATAAATGAGCTGCAATTTAAAATTGGTGTCAATAGGCAATAAAAATATTTTTGCAATCAATTTATAAATCTTCCCTTTGAGGGGGAAATTAATATGCAAGCATTAACAAACAGGGTAAAAGAAGTTGATCGCAAGCCGATGACCATTTGGGAAAAAATTTATTTGCCCGCGGTTATTAAAGGCATGGCTATTACTTTTAGCCACATGTTTAAAAAGAAGCCCACTGTTCGGTTTCCCGAAGAAAAAAGGCCCTTTAGTCCTGTTTTCAGGGGGCTGCATGTGCTTAACAGGGACGAAGAAGGAAGAGAGCGTTGTACAGCCTGCGGCCTTTGTGCCGTTGCCTGTCCTGCAGAGGCTATTACCATGGAAGCCGCGGAACGCCTGCCGGGTGAAGAAAATTTATACCGCGAAGAAAAATATGCAGCCCGTTACGAAATAAACATGCTGCGTTGTATTTTTTGCGGTTTATGCGAGGAAGCCTGCCCTAAGGACGCTATTTACCTTAGTGAGACATTCACGCCATCAAACTTTGCACGCAAGACATTTATTTACGGAAAAGAAGATTTACTGATACCTAACCCCAAAACCGAGCCGGCAAAATTTGCAGAGGCCCGGGGGTTAAATAGCTGAAATGATTTGACAATTAAATAATTTGAAAGTTTGAAAATGACCAAAACCTCTGATACCCATTTTCAATACTTCAAATTTTCAAATTGGTAATTAATGGACATTACACAAATTTTGTTTTGGGTTTTAAGTGCCGTTGCACTTTTTGCTGCCATTATGGTGCTTGTAAGCAAAAACCCCGTTCATAGTGTATTATGGCTTATTGTCGTTTTTTTCGCCATATCAGGGCACTACATCCTGCTTAATGCCCAGTTCCTGGCCATTGTAAATCTTATTGTATATGCAGGTGCCATTATGGTGCTGTTCCTGTTTGTAATAATGTTGATGAACCTTAACGCAGAGTCAGACCCCCAGAAAAATATATGGATGAAGGTAATAGGGGTGGTTACCGGCGGGTTGCTGTTATGGGTACTGGTATCTGCCGTACGTTCAGCCGGCGAGATGACGGCCAGGGAAGCGCTGTTAAAAAAAGGAGATATAGGGCTTATTCAAAACCTCGGTAAGATATTGTTTACTGATTATGCAGTACCTTTTGAAATAAGCAGCGTACTGTTTTTAAGCGCTATGGTAGGTGCGGTTGTAATAGGTAAGAAAGATTAATAGCTAAGCAGTTACACTTTAAAAACAATAGTAACTGCCCGCAAAACATAATTGTATAAATTTTAAAAGTCCCTTGCGGGGGATTTGCTGAAAATATGCCAATTCAATACTATCTCACACTGTCGGCTGTATTATTTTGTATCGGGGTTGCCGGTGCATTAACACGCCGTAACGCCATTATTATTTTTATGTGCATTGAGTTAATGCTTAATGCTGTAAACCTTATGCTGGTAGCGCTTTCAAAAATGACGCCCGCGCCTGTTATTCCCGGGGGCAATGGCGGTACAGATGCGCAGTTGTTTGTATTTTTTATTATGGTAGTGGCGGCAGCCGAGGTTAGTGTAGGGCTGGCAATTATAGTAATGATGTACAGGAATGTACACAGTATTGATGTAAATTTTTTAAACAGGCTTAAAAATTAGGGCCGGCAACGTTTAACATTTAAAACCCTTTAAGGGATTTGGGCACATGAATGAATTAGTTTACCTGGTACCATTGTTTCCGCTGCTTGGTTTTTTAATAAACGGCCTTTGCAGGAAACAGTTGTCAAAAACGCTTACCGGTGTTATCGGCAGCGGCGCTATCCTTATTTCATTTATCATAAGCATCGTATTATTCCTGCAGGTTAAGGCAAACGGCGCATTGCCTGTACACCCGTTATTTACCTTTATTGATGCGGGTTCGTTTAAAATAGATTTTGCCTTCCAGGTTGACCAGTTATCCTCGCTCTTCCTGCTTATTATTACGGGGGTGGGGTTTCTTATTCATGTTTATTCTACGTCTTATATGCACGATGAGGAAGGCCCTCATTTTGCACGGTATTTCGCCTATCTCAACTTGTTTGTGTTTTCCATGCTGTTGCTGGTAATGGGCGCAAACTATGTAATAATGTTTATTGGTTGGGAAGGGGTAGGCCTGTGCTCGTACCTGCTTATAGGCTATTGGTTTAAAAACGACAATTATAACTACGCTGCTAAAAAAGCCTTTATAATGAACCGCATCGGCGACCTGGGCTTTTTGCTGGCAATCTTCTGGATAATTCAAAAATTTCACGCCGCAGATTATGCTACGGTGTTTAATAACCCGGGGGCTGCATTATCCCCTGCAGATGTTACAGGCATTACCCTGTTATTGTTTGTAGGCGCTACCGGCAAAAGTGCTCAAATACCTTTATATACGTGGTTGCCTGATGCTATGGCAGGCCCTACACCGGTATCTGCATTAATACATGCTGCTACCATGGTTACCGCCGGTATATATATGATAGCCCGCACCAATATTTTATATACCATGGCGCCGTCGGTGCAGGCCGTTATCGCAATCATCGGGTTGGCAACAGCGGTTTTTGCAGCTACAATAGCCTTAAAACAAAACGACATTAAAAAGGTGCTGGCCTATTCAACCGTAAGCCAGTTGGGGTATATGTTTTTGGGCCTGGGTGTGGGCGCCTATACAGGTGCGGTGTTTCATGTAATGACGCACGCATTCTTTAAAGCCTGCCTCTTTCTTGGCGCCGGTTCTGTTATACATGCTATGGGTGGCGAACAGGATATGCGTAATATGGGCGGACTTAAAAAGTATATGCCTGTAACGCAGGTTACTTTCCTGCTGTCGTGCCTTGCTATTGCAGGTGTGCCGCCATTTTCAGGCTTCTTTTCAAAAGATGCTATACTTTCCGCCGCTATGGAGAAAAATATGGCACTCTACATAGTTGGCGTATTAGGCGCTTTGCTTACAGCATTTTATATGTTTCGCCTGTATGGCATGACATTCCTTGGTTCTTTCCGTGGTACACACGACCAGGAACACCACCTGCATGAAAGCCCTAAAGCAATTACTATCCCGCTGGTAGTACTTGCTGCCCTGGCCGTAGTAGGTGGATTTATAGGCATACCGGAAGTGTTTGTTAAAGACGGCAACTGGCTGGAAAAGTTTCTTGCTCCCGTTTTTGCCCGGTCGGCTCAATTGTCGGAAGCTAAACCTGCGGAAGGTGGTTCAATGGAGTTGGTGTATATGTTTGGCGTAGCGGCCATTATTATTATTGTGATAGTGATTGCCTGGAATAAATTTAAAAAATACGAAAAATCAACTGCTCCTGAAACCGGTCTTGGTAAAGTACTTGCCAATAAATGGTATGTTGATGAAATTTATGATGCGGTGTTTGTAAGGCCCCTGAACGCATTGGCGGGCTTCCTCAAAAATGTGGTGGAAAAATCAGGCATAGATGGTTTTGTAAACGGCATTGGCCGTTTTGTACAGTATTCGTCCCGCCAGTTAAGGTTGCTGCAGAGTGGTTTGGCGGGCAGTTATATATTGTACATGGTACTTTCAATAGTTGTATTATTTATAATATTCTGGAACCAAACACAAATTGTTCAATTCCTGTCGAAGATATTTTAACGGGATAGAAAAATATTAATATGATTCCTGTTCTGCTTATAGCGATTCCTTTAATAACCGGCTTTGCAGCGTTTTTTATTAACAATGGTAAAGGCGCAAAAAGCTGGGCGTTGTTTGCATCGTTGGTTACACTGGTAATAGCAGTGGTTGCGTTGTGCGATGGCAGTAAAGGCAGCCTTTCGGCAGATGCCGCCTGGTTGCCGTCACTGGGGGCAAGGTTTACCCTGACTATGGACGGTATGGCTAAAATGCTTTGCCTGTTAACAGCCGTTGCACTACCCCTTGTTTTTGCCGCTACCTATAAAAACACTTATGAAAAACCAGGCAACTTTTACGGGTTAATGCTGCTTATGCAGGCAGGATTGATAGGCGTATTTGTGGCGGCGGATGTGTTGCTGTTTTATTTCTTTTGGGAGCTGGCGCTTATCCCCGCGTACTTTCTTTGTTCTTCCTGGGGCGGCGAAAAACGCATACAGGTTACGTTTAAATTCTTCATTTATACTTTTGCAGGCTCGCTGTTGCTGCTGGTGGGCATCCTGTATGTTTATTTCAAAACGCCTGACGCGTCTTTCTCTCTGCAATCGTTTTACAATGCAAAGCTTACTGATGGCCAGCAATACTTTGTTTTCTGGCTCTTCTTCCTTGCATTTGCTATAAAAATGCCCATATTCCCGTTTCATACCTGGCAGCCTGATACTTACGAGCAGGCGCCTACCGCTGTTACCATGATGTTAAGCGGTGTAATGGTAAAAATGGGTATTTACGGCGTTATACGCTGGGTATTGCCCATGTTTCCTGCGGCTGTAGTTAAGTTTGACCAGTTGATTATCATCCTGTCTGTTATCGGTATGTTGTATGCGTCATTGATTGCCATAAGGCAGGACGATGTTAAACGGCTGGTTGCATATTCTTCCATTGCCCATATCGGCCTTATGTGTGCGGCCATCTTCAGCCGGCAGCAGGCGGGCATGGAAGGCGTGATGATACAGATGTTTAAC
>DASZUX010000655.1:0-1611 GCA_035547455.1 Chitinophagaceae bacterium | reverse complement strand
AATTTCCTTCCATGCAAAAAAAAGCGAATGGCATGGGTCATACATGTGTGTTGGTTCGCTGCCCGCGCCGTTCACTTCAATCAGTGAGAACCCTCTGCCTTTCTTTACTTCTTCCCAATCATTATACCGTACATCCAACCTGCCAAAATAAAATCCCGGTATCTGCCTGCAAACAGCATCGGTTACTGCTGTCAGCCGTTCGTCAGCCCAATGGCTCACATCAACAAATTTGGCGCCCCTCGCATGGTTGCCATACGGCACCAGTACCTTTTTTTCTCCCATAGGCAACACCTCGTTCAGCCCGTTACCAAAAGTTGCTTTTAATACAGGCATTTGTAAAATAAATCGTTTTTCCTTATTCAGAAGTTCGTATATGGTTGAAGCGCCATCGCCGGTTACGGATAAAAATTCTTTGCTTACAATACCTGAAATATGCCCCTTTTCTTCATTCGGCAGGCGGTAATAAAAAATACCTACTTCGCGTTCGTACGGTACAAAAGCCTGTAATAGAAAATCTACCTTGCTGCTGTTAGCATAGGCTATCACGTCTTCGGCTGAATATAATTTTTTTACCCCTTTTCCGCGGCCGCCAATATCCGGTTTGCCAATAATGGGGAATGTTGGGTTAAAGCCATTTAATTTCTGCAGCAGGTCGTCATTGCTTATACCGGCTTTAAAAAAAATGGTGGGTGGGTAATATTCCTGCGGCATAAGGTTATATATATCCATTTTGCTTTCCAGTAAAAAACCGCCGTTTTTAATAGTGGGATTGGAGGTACTGAAAAAAAAGAAAGATCGGGTTTTTATACAAAGCAATACCCAAACAATATAAACAGGGCCGTACACCGCGTTAAACGACCAGTATTCCCAATGCATTAGCTTAATAAAGAAAGGGTGGTATAAGAGTTTTTTTAAAAATTTCATCGTATAGTTTACACAGCGGTAACGCCGGCTACATCAATTTGCGTGGTGAATGAGTGATTATTGTTAAGATCAAAATAATGCATTGTATTTTTTATGCCCGTAAGCTGCATCACGGTAATGCTAACCGTGCTGTACACATTACCACGCCGCATACGTATATCATTAGCGGTATCTCCGTCGCCGCCAAAATGGTGAAAATGTAAAACATCATTCACTGACGGGCTTGGGTGTGCTGTAAGCCATTCGTCAAACCATGCCTCCCGCTTTTGCCTTACTGCAGCATCATATAAAGTAACTGAAGACCATGTATGCGGCAGCGTACCGTCCAGCAGTTTACAGTGTTTTTTATAGCCGTCCCAGCGGCACTCCAATAAAGTCCCGGCAACATACAATATCATTGTAAAGGGTTCAATATTGTCAAGGGGCGTGTTTATAAATGTCTCTTCCGGTTGTGCTGCCTCAGCAACATCCAAAAACACCAGGCCGCGGCTTTTGCGGTATGGTGGTGCCGGTATATGTTTTCTAAAGCCCCCGTTTAGCAGTACGGCAGCATCGCCATTATCTTTCATTGCTATCCATGTACCCCCCGCTTCTGCGTCTTTAGGATAAAAAAGCGTTGCATCATTATGCCTGTAAGGCCGGGGTGGCAAAGCACTTTTGCGCACCTGTTTTTCATCCCTGTTGGAT
>DASZUX010000654.1:0-4749 GCA_035547455.1 Chitinophagaceae bacterium | reverse complement strand
ACAAGACCTAATTGCTGGGTTATTTTGTATCCTTCCAGTGCATTGCTTGTTGTAACTATCATACAAAATAGTTTGGTTTTGGGTGAGATAAAACCAAATATAGGTAAACGTTACTTAACAATACAGGCTAATGGGGTATATTTAATTTTTCAAAAAAACAATAATACTGTTATGAAAAAAATGTTTGTTCTTGCTATGGTGTTTTTTGCGGCGGTTTATTCAGCAGAAGGCCAGGTTACCAACCAGCGGTTATTTGATACCATAGGTTTTATTCCTGAACATTATGGACCAAGAATTGAGAAATTTAAAGCAGAACCCATTGTACCGGGGCGTATTATTTTTTTAGGCAACAGTATTACTGAAATGGGTAACTGGGCAAAGCTTACCAATGACAGCACAGCTATTAACCGTGGCATTGGTGGTGATATTACTTTTGGTGTATTAAAACGCCTTGACGATGTAGTAGCCCGCAAACCATCTAAAGTATTTTTATTAATAGGAATAAATGATATAGGTAAGGATATACCCGATACTGTGATTACAGACAACATCCGCAAAATTGTGATGATTATTAACCAGGGCAGCCCCGCTACGAAGGTGTATGTACAAAGCGTATTACCTGTAAACCCCGATTTTAAAAACTTTCCTCAGCATTACGATAAGGAAGAGCATGTTTTACATGTTAATGCCATTTTGCCTAAAGTAATAGCGCAGGTAAATTGCACGTTTGTTAATATTTTCCCATTGTTTCTTGACGGGCAGCAGCGGCTTGATGCTAATCTTTCCATTGATGGCCTCCATTTAAATACAAAAGGCTACATTATATGGATTGATTATTTAAAGAAAAAAGGATACCTGTAACGATTTTAACAACTGCCTGGATAATTAACATTTTTATTGGCACGGTAATTAATCTTTTTACTCATTTTCAAGTCCTAATTGTGATAAAGCAAATGTGTATGAAAATGAATATAAAAACCTGGACAGCCGCCATAGCCATTGTTACGGCTTTGTCTATATCGTTAAATGCCGATGCCCAGCGCGGTGGCGGCCGTAACCATGGTGGCGGCGGTGGTTTCAGGGGCGGCGGAAGCTTTCACAGTAATGGGGGTGGCAACCGGGGTGGCGGTTTTTCGCGCGGTAATTTTGGAGGCAGGCCGTCAGCAAGGCCATTAATGCCGTCGAATCGCGGCTATGCCAGGCCATCGGCGCCATCAAGCCGTGGTTACGCCAGGCCTTCAACCCCCAGCAATAATTTCAGGCCGGGCGAAGGTACAAGGGGCAATGTCCGCGGTTTTGCGCCACGCCCTAATTATAACCCAGGCCGTAACAGCATGCCCGCGCGGCGCTATGTGCCGATAGCCCGTAATGGCCGGCCTTTATATGGCTATCGCGGCGGTTACAGCTATGGCTATCATTATGGCCGGCCTTATTATGGTTATCCCAGTTATTACCGGCATTATACCACTATTAGCTTTGGTGGCATAGGTTACCGCTATTATAATGGTTTTTTTTACCGCCCATGGAGTTTAGGGCTAAGACTTATATTTCCACCGCTTGGTATCCACATAGGATATCTTCCCTACGGCTATTATCCCTTCTACTTAGGGGCAGACCCATATTATTACTATGGCGGTATATTTTATGAGCCTTACTACGGCGGCGGTTACCAGGTGGTTGCGCCACCACTTAACGCACTGGTTCCTGAATTGCCCGCTGGCGCACAGGCAAGGGAAATTGACGGCGCGGAGTATTATGAATACAACGGCACTTTTTACAAGGAAGAAGATAATGGTAACGGTGAAACTTGGTATCGTGTTGTAGGAGTTAACGGTCGTCTTGAAACAGGTATTGACCAGGGGAGCCAGCAATACCAGGACAACCAGCCTTATGATGGCGATGATGATTATGAATACCAGCCAACTCCTCAAAATGAGCAGCAGGAACAGGCTTTGCCCCAGTCACAAGGCACACCGCATACAGGTGATATGGTGTACCAGTTGCCGGATAATTGCAAACAGTTGACTATTAATAATGAGCAATATTTTCTTTCACCGGACGGTATCTACTACCAGGAAGTAATAGGCGATGATAACCATGTAATGTACCAGATAGTAGATAAACCCGGCCAGGCAAACGAGATTCCAGGCAATAACCAGTAATTAATTCTTTAGTATTTTATATTGCAGGGTTAACGCTCCCGTATTACACGGGGGCGTTTTTATTATGACAGGTAACGGCGTAAATACCCCTTAAAATTGTCGCCACCGGCATACAATGTATATAGGGTAAATCCACAACTTTGTATTGCACCATGGTATAAACACTCTTTTCTATAACACAATCACCTTGTCACGGCATCCTTTATAAATAATTCAAAGCATAGCAGCTTGTTGTTATTTTGTTTTTATGTTAACACTATTGGAGCGCCCGGCAGGGTACGGCTGTTATTACACCAGCAGCAAAAGGGTATGCTCCTGTAAACGGGCAAAATGGTAAATAAGTGTCATTTAAAATATATGTAATAGCAGGCGTAACTGTCTTCTTCACTACTTGTTTTGTCCGCATTAGCCTCATATTTTATGATAACAAAATGCTATGTTGTAGCTTGGAGGTATAAAAAATTAAGCCATGAAAGAACGAAAAGGTTTTGCCCCTATGCTGATTATAAAAGATGGCATAGCTGCAGTGGAGTTTTATAAAAAGGCTTTTGGCGCAACAGAGCTAAAGCGTTATGCCAATGATGATGGCACTATACATGTTTCAGAACTGGAAATTGAAGGAAATATTTTTTTGATAAGAGAGGAAAACGCAAAACGCGGCCATTTTGACGCAGGAATGATTAATGGTACTACTATACTGTGCGGCCTGTTTGTTAATGACCCTTTTACCGTACAAAAGCAAGCGCTTGCAGCAGGCGCTCTTGAATTGCAGGCTGTGTCAAAAATGGACGAAACGGCATATACAGAAGGCAGCGTAAAAGATCCTTTCGGCCATACCTGGCTGATATTAAAGAAGATGGACGAATAATAATATCCGGCAAAGGAGCAATAGTAATGCGGATTGATAAAATCAACTCTTTTATAAATATCCTTGTATGTCAAATACCATAACTGCAAAACTAATAAAAGCCCTGCCGGAAAAAGTGTACAATGCATTTGTAAACCCTGCTGCGCTTGAAATATGGCTGGCACCGGGCGGAATGACGGCAAAGCTGCATAACTTTAATTTATGTATTGGCGGAGGCTATGAAATGTCGCTGTTTTACCCCGGGGAAGACAGCGAAAATGAAGGAAAAACCAATGAAAGGGAAGACCGGTACACTGCAAAGTTTATAACATTAATACCCGGCAAAAAAATTGTTGAAGCTATTAATTTTAATACAGCTAACCCGGCATTTTTGGGTGAGATGATGATGGAAGTAGTATTTGACAAGTTGGATGATGGCACTATGGTTACTATGAAATTCAGTAATATTCCACCCGGTATTAATCCTGCTGATAATGAGAAGGGAACCGAGCTTAGCCTGCAAAAGTTAGCCGGGTTTATTGAACAAGGCAATGCTCCTGTTTCTGCTTGTTAAAAATCATTGCCGCTTAATAGCGTTACAAGCGCTTCTTCTTCACGCAATCTTCTTACATTTAACCTCATGAAAATTGCTACTTATAACGTTAATGGCATCAACGGGCATTTGCCAATCCTGTTGCGGTGGCTGGAAGAATCAGCGCCTGATATTGCCTGTTTGCAGGAACTGAAAGCGCCGCAGGAAAAATTTCCTGAACAGGCCATAAAGGATGCTGGTTATACAGCAATATGGCATGGACAGAAAAGCTGGAATGGCGTTGCCATATTGTCTCGCTCGGGGCAGCCGGAAGAAATAAGACGTGTGTTGCCGGGAGACCCGGAGGATGAGCATAGCCGGTACATAGAAGCAAACATAAAGGGAATAATTATAGGCTGTTTATACCTGCCAAACGGCAACCCTGCGCCAGGCCCAAAATTTGATTACAAGCTTAAATGGTTTAATCGGCTTGCAGCGCATGCATTAAGCTTGCTTGAACAAAAAATTCCTGTAATACTTACAGGCGATTATAACGTGATGCCTGCTGAACTGGATGTTTATAAACCTGAGAACTGGGTAAATGACGCATTGTTCAGGCCGGAAAGCCGCGAGGCATTTAAAAGCCTGGCAGGCCAGGGATGGACTGATGCCATTAGAAAACTGTACCCGTCAGAAAAAATTTACACTTTTTGGGATTATTTCAGGAATGCGTACGAACGTAACGCCGGGTTGCGTATTGATCATTTTTTATTAAGCCCCGACCTGGAAAAAAAACTTTTGGCTGCAGGAGTTGACCGGCATGTAAGGGGCTGGGAAAAATCAAGTGATCATGCCCCGGTGTGGATAGAACTCTCTGAAGGGTAATATATGTATGCAGTATAACAACTCATACGCATTACTGCTGTCTTTTTGTTAAGGCAATGCCGGGGTTGCGCTAAATATCTCTTTTAAAACTTTTTTTGCTGCATAGTAACCACACATGCCATGCACACCACCGCCGGGAGGGGTGGATGAGGAACATAAATAAAGGCCTTTGGCTGATGTTTTGTAAGGAGACCAGCGCAGGGCCGGCCGTGTAAACAGTTGCCTTATATCCATAACCCCGCCATTAATATCGCCGCCAATATAGTTGGCATTATACGCTTCCATTTTGGCAGTGTTCATAGTATTCCTTGCCAGTATGCGCT
>DASZUX010000653.1:0-7734 GCA_035547455.1 Chitinophagaceae bacterium | reverse complement strand
ATTGCTGTGAAGGTTAGGCATAAATGCCTGCATAATAGTTAAGCGTTTGTGAATTGAAGGTTATTTAAGAAATTGGTGCGAGTTGCTTTTCATTCCCCCGGGTGATAAGTACGCTCAGCATGCTTTTCTACATCTTCTTTATAAAACAGCACATCTTTAAATTGCCCTTTGGTGTACATCAATGCCTGGTCTGTAAAATGGGGGTTGTTAATGTCTCCGCTCTCCCCTCCGGCCAGTAAAGATTTTGCTTTTATTCGTTTGCCAAATTCAACAGCACAAATAAAGCTGTTGCCGTTTACACCATATCGTTTCATGGTACCGGGGAAATAGCGTGTTGAGTAAGAAGGTATTTGCCCCCATAATGATGACGCAAAACCTACCGGCAGGCTTGGTTTACTGTCATCATACTTTATATTAATATCATCATTCAGCCGCTGAAAGCGGTTTACCTGCCCCCATGGTATTTGCCATCTGCCCCACTTAGCTGTCAGTTCCTTTACTGTTTGCAAAAGGGGCGGCAATAAGTCTTTAGGGGTTGCTTCCTGTTCAAAACGCAATGTCTTAGTCACCTGGTCGTCTTCTTCATCATTCGATGGGTTGCGCATTATTTTGGGTATAAGTTTAGTAGCCCATTCTATAGCAAGCGTAGTGGCTACGGAGTTTTCCCCGCTGTTCATATCCCAGCGGCGCAATACCTGTACAGGCTGGTACAGGGCAAACCTTAGCGAGTCATTTTGAGGCAGAGAATCGTAGGCTTTAAGCAATGCAGGCACCATGCCATCAAAAAAAGCAAGGTGTGTATTATAACCTGCTGCTATTACCTTATCAATGGTATAACCGGTTTGGCTGCTTAATACTTTTACCGCATTAATCCCCCTGAAGTTCTCGCCATCGGGTGCCATATAAGCCGGGTAATCTTGTTTTTTAGGGCTGTATATGCCTGCCACCGTAAATGGTGTAGAATTACAGTTTTGCAGCCAGCCGTTTTTGGGATTCTCAATATGAATAATATCTTTTACATCGTATATTCCTTTCCAGTCTGTAGCGGCAATGGTACCATCAACAGGCTTTGCCCAGTTGTAGCCGGTATCGCGTACAGGCACAAAGTCGCCGTGCCAGTAAGCAATATTGCCTTCTGCATCTGCATATACCGTGTTATTACTAGTGTTACCACGCAGGTCAAGTACTTTTTTAAACCCGGCAAAGCTGGTGGCCTTCGTACGCAGCCAGCTTTGTTCCAGGCCGTTCATGCTCCTGTTATATGATTTTACACTTAACCACTGCCCGTTGCGTTTGCCCATTACCGGCCCATGCTGTGTAAACAGTGCATGCACCACTTTGGTTTGCAGGCTGCCGCCCTGCTTATAATGCAGTGTATAGGTTTTAACAGTCACAGGTTTTTGCCGCTGTTCATATTCATATACCCATTTACCGTTTTGCTGCGAAATTTTTTCAATATATGCGTCGCTCACATCTACATAGCTGCTGGTATGCATCCACCCGCAATGCTCATTAAACCCCTGGTACACAAAAAACTGCCCCCAGGTTACAGCACCATAAGCATTAAGGCCTTCACCACTTACCATGTGTACCTCCGGCCTGAAATAAAGCGTTACATGCGGGTTTATATACAATATGGCATTATGGTCTGCCGTGACGGACGGCGAAAATGCAAACCCGTTACTGCCTGTTAAATTTTCATCAGTGTAGTCTTTTTCTTTTACAGCAACAGGCTGGTTGCTGCCTCCGTAAAGGTTTCTTAAATCCGCGTCAGACAAGTCGGCCGTGCTTATAGCGCCAATACTGCCGTCTGTCCATAACAAAGGGTACCAGGGTTTAAAATGGGTAAGCAAGGCTGGCTTTATGGCAGGATGCTTATACAGGTAGTAATTTATACCGTCCGCAAAAGCATTGCACAGCTTTTTAAGCCATACCGGTGCGTTATTATAATCATTTACGGCATCGGCGCTGTCAAGCACCATTTTATTCAGCAGGTCGTTATATAAATCATGTTCCCCATTTACTTCAGCCAGCCTTCCCAGCTTTTCAATATAATTCATTTCCACGCGGTTAAAGTCATCTTCGCATTGTGCATACAGCAACCCAAACACTGCATCGGCATCGGTTTTGCCGTAAATATGCGGTATACCCCAGTTATCGCGTATAATGGTAACCTGCTTGGCTTCCGTTTCGCAACGCTGTACATCTCCCTTGCTAAACTGTGCAAGTGCCTGCAAAGGCAGCAGGCATAAAAAAATGGCTTTTGTAACTGTTTGCATACGCTGTACTACTTTAACCGTATAACCGAAAGGTATTTTAAAAATACTTTTTGCAAAAAATTATTCTGTACAAATGCCATTAGCCAGTCGGCGCATATATAAGCTTATATATTATACTGTCAGCAGCTAACATATAGGTAACCTGGTTTATAAATAGTTACCCGCATACAAAACACCACTACGGCGATGTACCTTTGCAAACAAAGGAGCACAGGATATTATGGAACTTGGAATAAGCACGTTTGTTGAGCTTACCCCTGACCCTGCCACTGGCAAAACCGTTTCGCCGTACGAGCGGATGAAAGATGTGCTGGAAGAAATTGAACTGGCAGACCAGGCAGGGCTTGAAGTATATGCTATCGGCGAGCATCACAGGCCGGATTTTGTAGCGTCTGCTCCGGCAGTAATAATGGCAGCAGCGGCAGCTACTACAAAAAATATAAAACTGTCCAGCGCCGTTACGGTACTTAGCTCTGACGACCCGGTAAGGGTGTACCAGCAGTTTGCCACGGTAGATTTGATTTCAAAGGGCAGGGCGGAAATTATGGCCGGGCGCGGCTCATTTATTGAATCATTTCCCCTGTTTGGTTATGAATTGGATGATTATGACAGCCTGTTTGAAGAAAAGCTGGATTTACTGCTTAAAATAAACGAAACAGAAAAAGTTACCTGGCAGGGTAAACACCGCGCAGCTATTAACAATCTTGGCGTTTACCCGCGTGCCTACCAGCAAAACCTGCCCGTATGGATTGCGGTTGGCGGCACGCCAAATTCAGTAGTAAGGGCAGCATCCCTTGGGCTACCGTTGGCACTTGCAATTATTGGCGGTCAGCCGGCGCAATTTAAACAGTTGGTGCAGTTATACAGGCAGGTGTCTGCAAAAGCGGGCCATGGTCAATTGCCTTTAGCGGTACATAGTCACGGTTACGTAGCGGACGACAGCCAGCAGGCTGCCGACGAATTTTATCCAAGTTATGCACATGTAATGACAAAGCTCGGCCGTGAAAGCGGCTGGCCACCCATGAGCAGGGCACAGTTTGAAAATGCGCGCGGGCCTTATGGCGCCTTACTTACCGGCAGCCCGCAGCAGGTGATTGATAAAATATTATATGAGCACGAACTGTTTAACCTCAGCAGGTTTTTAATACACATAAGTGTGGGCACTATGCCGCATGATAAAGTAATGCGAAGCATTGAATTGTTTGCCACCAGGGTAGCACCAGAGGTGAGGAAGGCAGTTGGTAACAACAGATAGTTATCAAATAATATTGGTTAAAAGCCGCCACACTATAAAGGCGGCTTTTTTATTTATACATGGTTGTCAATTCTCCCGGGCCATCCATTATAAAAATCATGATAAATATCATAAGGTTTTATGCCACGGAACAAGAATAATCAAATTTTGTTATAACCACCTAAGGTATATTTGTATACACAGTTACATTATGGCGAAGCATCGTTTGGCGTTGTATGGTTTGTTTTTATGCGCACTGCAGGCATGCAGTAAAAAGCAGGAGGTTGTTTACCCGCAACACAAAAGCATCACGCAATCTGTATATGCATCAGGCATTGTAAAAAGCCGGGGGCAGTACCAGGTATTTTCAAAAGTGGCTGGCATAATTGACAATATGCTTGTAACAGAAGGCGACAGTATTAAAAAAGGGCAGCTGCTGGCAACAATCACTAATTCATCTGCCAGTCTTGCAAAAGATATTTCGCAACTAACCGCTAACTATAATGCAGTTGAAAACAACCAGGCAAGGCTGCAGCAATTGCAATACGATATACAGGTTGCTAAACAAAAATCGGATAATGATTCATCCCTTTATGCGCGTCAGCTTAATTTATGGCAACAAGGTATTGGCACTAAGAATGAGCTTGACCAGCGGGCATTAACGGCTAAAAATTCAGCCACGGCTTATAAAAACAATATGCTGCAGTACGATGAGTTACAGCGGCAGATAGATTTCCAGGCAGAACAGTCTAAGCTCAATGCCCAAATAAGCTCACGCCAGGCTGGCGACCTGCAGGTAATAAGCGATGTAAACGGCAAAGTTTTTAGTGTACTAAAAAAGCAGGGCGAAATGGTTACTGCGCAAACCCCTATTGCCATTGTGGGTGAAAGCGGTAGCTATTACATGGAATTACAGGTGGATGAATACGATATAGCACAGGTAAAAACAGGACAGCAGGTATTGTTTACTATGGACAGTTACCGCGGCCAGGTATTTGAAGGAGTGGTTACCAAAATTTACCCTATGATGAATGACCGCTTTAAAACTTTTACCCTGGAAGCATTATTTACACGCTTGCCACCTGCGCTTTACCCCAATCTTACGGCTGAAGCAAACATTGTTATTACCGGTAAACAAAATGCGCTGCTTATACCGCGCAGCTACCTTATTGATGATGATTATGTGTTGCTGAAAACCGGGGAGAAAAGAAAAGTGCAGACAGGGCTTAAGGATTACCAGCAGGTTGAAATTATTAACGGCATTACGGATAAAGATGCACTGGTAAAACCTACAGAATGAGCGAAGCAGTACTTATTGAAATAGCTTTAACCATTTTGCGAGCCAGGCTGCGCCAAACCATTGTTGCTGCTGTTGGTGTAACATTTGGCATTACCATGTTTATTGCGCTGCTTAGCTTTATGAGCGGCCTTAACCACTTGCTTGACGGGTTGGTAATAAACCGCACACCGCATGTTAGGTTGTATAAGGAAGTTGAACCCAGCAAAAACCAGCCTGTAAACATAAGCAGCCAATACCAAAAAAACTACAATTTTATAAGCTCTGTAAAAGCAGCCAACAGCCGCCAGGAAATTTATGATGCCGGCAAAATAATCCATACCATACTGCAGGACACAAGGGTGGAGGGCCTGTCAAGAAAAGCCTTATCACAGGTGTTTTTTAACGACGGGGCTGTTGATATTACCGGGGTGATGAACGGCATAGAGCCTGATAAAGAAGTAAAGCTTTACAGGTTTGGCGATTACATAATTAAAGGCAATGCCCTTGACCTTGAAACTGTGCCTAACAGTATAATACTTGGCAAGCCCCTTGCCGAAAAGCTAATGGCTGATATAGGCGATGTAATACAGGTTACTACTGCCCGCGGCGACGCATTTAAACTTAAAGTAGTTGGCTTTTACCAGTCTGGCCTTGCTGACTTTGATAAAACGCAAAGCTTTGTTCTGCTTGGCACTGTACAAAAAATTTTAAACCAGCCCGCAAGTTATGTTACTGATATACAGGTAAAACTTCATAACCTGGCCCTTGCGCCTTCAGTGGCAAAAGAATATTCGCGGGTATTTAACACTAATGCTGTTGATATACAAACTGCTAATGCTGAGTTTTCAACCGGCACACAAATAAGAAACATTATTAGTTATGCGGTAGGCGTAACATTATTAATAGTAGCCGGTTTTGGCATTTACAATATTTTAAACATGATGATTTATGAGAAGATGGATACCATAGCCATACTGAAGGCTACAGGTTTTGCAGGCCGTGATGTAAAACGTATTTTCTTATTCATTTCAATCAGCATCGGGTTCTTTGGCTGCATGGCAGGGCTCTTGTTAGGCTACCTGCTTTCAAGGCTTATTAACAGCCTGCCTTTTACCTCTGCAGCCATACCTACCCTGCGCACCTTCCCGGTTGATTACAGCCCCCTATATTATATTATTGCAATTATATTTTCATTTATCACCACTTATTTTGCCGGCTGGTTCCCGGCACGCAAAGCAAGCAAGGTGGACCCCGTAGTTATAATACGCGGTAAATAAAGCACCGGGTACAACATGCAAAAAATTTTGGAAGCCAGTAGTATTTGTAAAAGCTTTTATGACCCTGTTACCATTGAGGTACTGCATAATATTACGTTTAACGTAGTAAAGGGAGAGTTTGTTTCTATCATAGGCAAATCAGGCTGCGGCAAATCAACCTTATTGTATGTTCTTTCCACCATGGACACTGATTATACAGGCACGTTGCTTATTGATGGCGAGCCTATGCGCGGCAAAAAAGAAAAAGAGCTGGCTGTTGTAAGAAATGAGAAAATTGGTTTTGTATTCCAGTTTCACTATTTGCTTAACGAGTTTTCTGTGCTTAAAAATGTAATGCTTCCTGCCCTTAAACTGGCCAAATACAGTCGTGATGAAATAACTGAACGGGCGCTTAAAAAATTAGATATACTGGGGATGAAAGACCTTGCGGATAAAAAGGCGGGCAACCTTTCTGGCGGGCAAAAGCAACGTGTTGCTATTGCAAGAGCAATGATTAACGACCCCATTATTATTATGGGGGATGAACCCACAGGTAACCTTGACAGAAAAAATAGCCAGGTAGTTTTTGAAACTTTCAAACAGCTTTCTGCTGAATTTAAGCAAACTCTTCTGATAGTAACGCACGATCCCGACTTTGCAGAAAGTACCAACAGGATTATTGAAATGGATGACGGGAAAATAATACGGCAATAATAAATAGCCTACAGTTGCTGTATCGTTTTCCGGCGTATATTCTTAAGCTGTTTAAAATGCGACGCCGGTAATCCCGTTACTTTTTTAAACTGGTTAGACAAATGAGATACGCTGCTATAGCTTAATTTATCAGCTATTTGTTTTAGTGTACAATCCTCCAGTAAAAGCATTTCTTTTGCCCGCTCAATTTTAAGGGCAATAGTATATTGCTCTATGGTTGTTGCGCTAAGTGCTGAAAAGTATGAGGACAGGTAGGTATAGTCATAATCCAGCTTTTTACCCAGGTAATCAGACAAATTTATCTTAATGCTTTTTATGTTGGTTATATAATCATGTATTGCTGTTTTTATCTGGTCAACCAATATCGCTTCCTTATTTTGTACCACTTCAAGCCCTGCTTTTTTTATAGCCGTGTTAAACTGGTCTATCTTTTTCGCAGCCAGTCTTCCTTTCACTTCGGCTTCGCCCAATTCAACCTTTAAAGCAACGGCACCTACATTTTTTAATTCATTTTTTACTACTACAATACAACTTTCGCAGGCCATATTCCTTATGTACAGTTTCATTTTTTGTTACACTTTTAGTTTAACCGCCAACTAATAATTTTAAACATAAAATTCCGCAACAAGTTCAATTTTTAAAAAACAAACACTTACATTTTTTTGTGTTTCAGTTGTAAATTTTTCTGTTTAAACATACAGGCATCCATTATAAACTACTGATTTGCAGCTACATAAATATTGCCTCGTGTGTTTATCTAATACACGAAAAAGCTAACCTCAAAAAAAATTTGATGCAATTAAATTACCTTGCCGGTTTTGGTAAAGTTTGTTGCTAACAATGAGGGACTTAATAGTGTTTTGTTCAACTAACAACGCTTCCCTTTACACCAATTTCATTAGTAAAACTCATGAAGAAAGTTTTGTTTGTTGATGATAACGACGATTACCTGGAGATTTTAGAACTGGTTTT
>DASZUX010000652.1:0-3105 GCA_035547455.1 Chitinophagaceae bacterium | reverse complement strand
GGCTTTATTGGGCCGGAATACCTTTTTGACGGAAAACAGATTATACGCGCTGCACTTGAAGATCATTTTTGTGCCAAACTGCTTGGCCTGCCCATGGGCTGCGATATTTGTTATACCAACCATGCGGAAGCAGACCAGGATGATATGGATAACCTGCTGACTTTACTGGCAGTAGCAGGATGCAACTTTATTATGGGCGTGCCAGGGGCGGATGATATAATGTTGAATTACCAGTCAACGTCTTTTCATGATGCTTTGTATGTACGAAAGACGCTTGGGTTAAGACCTGCACCTGAATTTGAAGCCTGGCTTATACAACAGGGCATTTTTGATGACAACAACAACCTGCTTCCTGTGGAAAATACTCACAGGTTGCTTGCAAACCGTTTTTAATGAGCACACCTGCTATTGTACAACACTTTAATAAACCCGCTGCCTGGCAGGCACTAAAGCAATTTACCAATGCCCGTATTGCTACTGGCAGAGCCGGCAGCGCTTTGCCGTTGGCAGAAAACCTGCTGTTTAAAGCAGACCATGCGTATGCGCGTGACGCCGTATTTACCCCGCTTGACACCGACGAATTAGCACGTCAACTCTATGAATTTAATTTACCTGTGTACCGGCTGCACAGTCGGGCAAAGAACCGGGTAGAATACCTGCAGCGTCCTGATAAAGGGCGGCAGCTCGATGATGATTCGGCAGCGAGCATCAGCGGTCACCCACCCTGCGATATTGCATTTATAATAGCCGATGGCCTTTCAGCAAAAGCGGTTGAATTATATACAATGCCCGTTTTACAACAATTACTCCCATTATGCTACGGGGCAGGATATAATTTAGCCCCCTTTTGCATCATCCGGCAGGGGCGGGTGGCAATTGGCGATGAAGCGGGAATGTTGTTGCGGGCAAAAGTTTCCACAATTTTAATAGGCGAAAGGCCCGGACTTAGTTCTCCGCATAGTATGGGTATTTATATTACATACAACCCTGTTACCGGCCTTACTGATGAAAGCCGTTACTGTATTTCAAACATACATGCAGCCGGTGGGCTAACCCCGCCTGCTGCAGCGGCGCAGGCATTTGCACTAATCCAGGCATCCCTGGCTGCAAAGCTTTCCGGCGTATATGCCAAACATCAAAGGCAATTGCCCGGCTAAAATTATTCTCTTTTATTTCTACAGATCAATTAACCAGGATAACATAAGTGCATTAAAAAAGCCACCCGTACGGGTGGCTTTATATCGTATCATAAGCTTATTTAATGCTTAGTGCGTTGTCCTGTACTGGGGGTGCGGAGCAGGAACTGTGTTCGGGCCGTTGTCAGTAGTAGGTTGCAGGTCAACTGTGTTTGATGCAGTAGAGCCCGGGTTTTCGTAACTGAAGATTATACGGCTTTCAGCAACGTTACCTTTTTCAACCAGGTATTTAATTACGGCATTCACCCTGTCCCATGCAAGCTGCTGAGCTTGTTTGCTGGCGCTGGTTTCATAACCAACTACCCTTACGTGGCAATCAGGATTTGCGTTAATTTGTGCTGCTGCGCTGCTCAATATAGCCTGGGCATCTTTGCTGAGCTTTGCGCTGCGGGCTTTAAAAGTAACGCTGGGCAGGCTTGTAAGTGCACAAGCGGGTTTAGCCATCATGTTAGCCATTTCCTTCCTCAGTTCTGTACAGCATGCAGGCTCAGGGCATGTACCTACGCCATCAGCATTAACAGGGAAGCAGCTTTGCGGGGTAAGAATTTCTTTGTCTTTGTAATCAGGTACACCATCACCGTCTGTATCCTTAGCGCGGCCATGTGAATCAACGGCTGCACCGGCAGGAGTGTTTGGCTCAAGGTCAAACTGGTCAGTTACACCATCACCGTCAGCATCAGGCAGTACGGGGGTAGGTATTTTCATGTGCTTGGGAGTGTTAACCTCGTTATACACATAGTTGTTGGGGTTAATCCACCAAAGGGGTTCAGTCCTTGTACCAGATTTAGTACCAAGGTTCATGTTAACCCTGAAAGTGCTGTAACTCCACCTGTCGTTGCTGTTACCTTGAGAATGGCCGTCAAGAAAATCATTTCCGCTAATCGGTGTAATAAGTTTTTCTTCAATGCCAATGTTCCATTTTTCATTAAGCCTCCATGACATGCCTACACCAAGGTCGTAAGCGTGGAGTAAACCCCAGGCATGACGTCCATTTACTGTAGCAGAGCCAAATGTACCAATTAAGCCTGCTGTTGGGTAGTAATATGTATGAAACCCGGCAGCCAGGCCAACCGGTGTTTGAAAGGTTCTTACCCTTGTTGCAACAAGGCTATAACCAAATAATGCATAAATGTTTGTTTTAGGATTACCCCTGTAATGGCTGAGGGTATTCAATGAAAACAGCAGGTCGGCAGAACCCATGTGCGCCTCATTTTTTGCACCATCGGCAAAAGAGCCGGGGTAATGAGGTTTTTGCTGAGGCAGTGTAACCATAGAACCTGAATAGCCTACCCTGATAGATACTACATGGCTCAATGATTTCCTTAAGGTAATGTTGCCGGTAATACCGCCTATGTAACTTTTAACAAGCGGAGCCCTGTCGCCAAGTACAAAAGAGCCGCCTATACCACCGCCCAATTCCCATTCATCCTTTGGCCTTGCGGGATAAGGATACTGGTTGTTTTTAAATTCATTAAATTGAGGCATGTGTTTGGTAGAAACTTTGCTCGAATCGAAAACGTAAGCATCGCTTGCGTCGTTCATGGTCTGAGCAAATGTAGTGGCCTGCATCAGCCCGAGGAGGGCTAAGACTAAAGTAAACTTTTTGCTTGCCATAGGTGTAAATTGGTTTTTTGTTTGTTGTTTAATGTTTCCCGGTAATTAAGATGTACAAATTTAGATATTACTGATGAACTACCAAATTTTTACAATTTATTTTGCCAATTTTAGTGCCAAACTTTGGTTTTGCAAACAAAATTCCCGATTTGCCTGTTGCAAATCTGTATAAACAGTTTTTGATGCTATCTTGCGCCAACTTTTAAAATGGAAAAAGCCTTACAAATTATTTCTGCGGAATTGGCTGAGTTTGAGGAGCATTTCCGGCAATCGGTAAAAAGCAATGTCCCCCTTC
>DASZUX010000651.1:0-7267 GCA_035547455.1 Chitinophagaceae bacterium | reverse complement strand
TTTCAAGACGCATTTCGGGCCTGATGAGTTTTAGTAAATTTTGCGATGGTTCGCCACCGGCAAGCTGAAGATACGGTACAGCCCTTTCTGAAAGGTGAACAATATCATATTCCTGGTTAACTACTAAAGATGGCGGTGCATATTGTTCCAGCAGCAATTGGTGCAGGTGCCCGTAAGTAAAATGCTCTTGTTTAATTTCCGGCTTGCTAATAATATGGCCGGCAGCATTAGCAGGGTCAATATGCAATACGGGCACTGCATCCGGCAACGGGTAGGCCCGCAAAGCTACCTGCCGGCTTTTATAAATATGCTCATCCCTGCTAATTACTTCATACAGGTTACCGGAAGCATCTATAGATTCAGAGGTTCCAAGAAAAAGATAGCCTCCTGTATTAAGTGCAAAATGAAAAGTTTCCATTACACGCTCCTGGGCGCGGCGGGTAAGGTAAATAAGCACGTTACGGCATGAAATCATATCAAGGTGAGAGAAGGGAGGGTCCTTAATAAAATTATGATTGGCAAACAGCACCATTTCCCTAATCTCGCGCCGCACCCTGTAGCCATCTCCTTCCTTGTTGAAAAAGCGGCGCAATCTTTCCTGCGTTACGTCAGCCGTTTCGTTTATGGAGTAATAACCGCTTCTTGCATGGGTAATTGCCGGCTCATCAATATCCGTTGCAAAAATTTGAATTTTGGGTGCGTCAATAACATTAAGTGTTTGTTCAGCGCATAACATTGCAATGGAGTAAGCCTCCTCGCCCGTGGCACACCCTGCCACCCATATCCTTACCTGGTCTTCTGCATTTTTGTCTTTTATTATGCGTGGCAGCACATCATGCTGTATTGCTTCAAAAGCTTTTTTGTCTCTAAAAAAATTAGTTACTGATATCAGCATGTCTTTTAACAGTGCGTGTACTTCTTCAGCATTTTGCTGAAGGAAGCCTGCATAAGCAGTAAGGTTAGGAAGGTTTTTAATCATTACCCGCCGTTCAATTCTTCGTACAAGAGTTGGTCTTTTATAATTTGTAAAATCATGCCCTGTACGTAGCCGCAATTGTGTAAATATTTCAAGCAATGCATTTTGATTCTCTTCCGGTTTTGCTGCTGTATTCATTTCTGCCGGGAAAGATGCAAGATTGTTTCTATATGCGAGAATAGCAGATGGAATGTCAGCCACCGGCATTATTGCGTCTACAAGACCTGTTGATATAGCATTGCGGGGCATCTCGTTGTATTCTGCCTCACGGGGGCTTTGCACAAAAACGGCGCCGCCTAACTCTTTAATACGCTTTAGCCCTGTTGAACCATCGCCGCCTGTTCCTGACAAAACAACACAGATAGCTGCAGGGCCATGCGATGCAGCCAGGGTGCGAAAAAAAATATCAACCGGTGCACGGCTGTCTTCCGAATCCAGGTTCGGCGACACGGCAATATGGCCATCAGCCATCAACAGGTGCCGGTCTGGCGGTATAACATAGATATGATTAGGAACTACTTTTACTTTTTGGATTACCTTAACAACAGGCATGCGGGAAAATGAGCGCAATACTTCAGCCAGCTTACCATCACGGTTGGGAGACAAATGCAAGATTACTACGTATGCGATATTAGTGTTTACAGGCACCTTCTCAAAAAAAGCCTTAATTGCCTGGATGCCGCCTGCAGAAGCCCCTATGCCCACTGTAACAACGGTATCTGTAAAGCCATCTAAAACATTATCTGCATTTAACGTATCTGGCATGTTACTAAGCTCCTTTTTCCATAAATATGCAACTTTATGCCGGTTGAGCAATTTTTTTTAATGTTTTGCGTAAAAGGCCTGTACTAAATGGCTTTTCAATAAAATAATCCGCCCCTGCCGAATAAGCCATTCTTTCCACGGAAGGTGAGGCTGAAAACATAATAACAGGAACGTTTGCTGTAGTGTGGTTGGATTTTAAAAACCGGCATACATCCAGCCCGTCTATACCAATTAACCTGCGGTCAATCAAAAAAAGAAAGGGTATTGAAAACTCCTGGCGAAATATAAATGCTGCATGAGAATGGCCTTCTACTTTAAAGCCATCGTACCTAAGCAGCACTTTCAGCGCATCTTGTATTGCTACATCATCATCAATAAGTATAATTGTTTTCATTAAGCCAGCCTGTTATTGCTGAATTTATAATAGTATCACGGCAAAGCAAGGTAACACAAAAGTGTTGCCCCTTCATTTTCCTTACCCTTGGCTTCTATGTATCCGCCATGAGATTCTGCTATTTTCTGGCTTATGGTAAGCCCTATACCGCTGCCACCATATTTTTTGCGAGGGTTCAGCTTTTCAAACATCCCGAAAATTTTATCGGCATCCGTTTGCGTAAAACCAATGCCATTGTCAGTAAACTTAATGCATACGTACCTTTTTTCGTAGCCGGTTATTGTACCGGGAACCGTATTGCCTGTAATATAATCAACTGTAATGGCTACTACCGGTATATTATCATCCGGTTGAAATTTTATGGCATTATCAAGCAGGTTAACAAAAAGATACTGTAACATTTGCTTGCTGCCCGGTATCACCGGCAGCTTTGCCACCTGAACCCTGGCCTGCTTTTCTTCAATTTTGTCACGCATAATCTCTAATGCCTCATCCATTACCAGGTTCAAATCAATGTCTGAAAACTCTGCAGTAAAGCTGTTAGCCGCTGCCAGTGTAACCATATCGTCCAGTAATAAGTTTATGCGGTTTAATGAAGACTGCATGCGCCGTAACGCTGCCCTGCTGGGGTCTGACAAGCGCAGCCCGTCATTCCGCGCAATCATTTCAAGCGATGAATAAACTTTTCTTACCGGCTCTTTTAAATCATTGCCTGTTATGTTTATGAAAGTGGCCATTTCTGCACTGGCTTTTTCAAGCCGCCTGTTTTGTTCCGTTAATGTTGTGTTCAGTTTTTCAAGCTGTCGTTCTGTTTTTACCCGGTGCGCTACATCATGCATAATATTCATTACACCAAATACTTCCCCATCATTATCTTTTAAGGGAATAAAATGATTTTCGTAGTAATGACGGTTAAAGGCCCCGGGCTTTGATGGCACAAAACAGGTAAATCCTTTTAGGGCATCTTCAATAGCTTTCATTAAATCGCCATCAAGACCTATTTCAGGAAACATGTCCAGCAAATTCCGGTTAAACAATGCATCTTTGGTAATACCTGTAATATATTCAGCGGTTTTATTCCACGATATAATTTGCCATTTCTTATCTATGGCCAAAACCCTGTCTATACTACAGTCATTAAGCATTTCTGCAAGAGATACCGGAACGGCATGAGCATTGTTCATTTATAAAACATGTTTAGGTAAATATTACTAAACAAAAAATGCTTATATAAAGTTCAAATCATTCAAAAACTTACGGATAACGGTTAAATTTAAGCAAGCTCAACAGCTTAAAAAAGGCGTCGTTCTGTAAAATATAGAAGAAAAATTAAAAATTAACCCTACCTTCGTTAAACAGTTTAACAAACTGCTTTACATATTCTCTTCTTCCTGCCGCACTAATTTTTCATTACCATTCATTAAAGATTACTCATAGTCTGCATGACTGATGCGGAGGAAATTTTAATTCCGTTCCGTATTTTTTAATCTTTAAACACTGTACATGGTAATCATATTGTTCCAGTGTTATAATAATAACACAGTCAATCCAGGCGGTGCTACGGCAAATATTGTTACTGGTAAAAATAATACTATTATGCCGGCAGCGCAATTTAAGGCAGGTTATGCAGTTTTGCCAGCTATTATCCGCAAGCGCGGCACTAAAACACCGCCATAAATACATTCAGCTAACCTGCATGAAGCTAATATATTGGCGCAAAGGATGGCCCAGGCCAAAATATGTACAAATAATAATGGGCTTATAACATACAAATAAAAACACCTTACCAAATTTTAACCTACATGAAAAAGAACAGAGGTTTTGCAGCAATGACAGAAGAGCAGAAAAGAGAGATTGCAAGCGCCGGGGGTAAAGCGGCTCATGCAAAAGGAAAAGCCCACCGGTTTAATTCGGTTACAGCCAAAGAAGCAGGGCAAAAAGGGGGCAGGATAGTGAGCAGGAATAGCGAACACATGTCGGCTATTGGTCAAAAAGGGGGCCTGGCCCGGAGTAAAAGTACAGGGTTAGATAAGCTGGACAAATTAGTTGACAAGTTTAATGCAGAGACTACCACCTGAAAGCAAGGAAACAAACAAAGGCAGTAATTGCTTTTACATTATACACCAGCAGGTAATAAATAACCACTTATACCGCTAATCTAAATAAGAAAACATGAAAAACAATTCCATCCCGGCACAACGAACGTTCTTATATTGGTGGACTTATTTACTGACCGGTATTGTTCTTTTTATTAGCGGCATCCTGGTATTGCGCAGCCAGGCAAGTAATTATGCCGGCATGAGCGCCCCTTTAGGCTGGCTCATGCTTTTACTGGGCCTTGCACATGCAGCATTTGTTATACTCAATCATAAAAAATTAGCTGAATGGCCTTCACACCTTTTCACAGGTTTGCTGGATATTGCATTGGGGCTTAAACTGATTTTTGACCCTGATATTACTATGAGTACATTGCCTTTTTGGGTATCTGCGTGGTTTCTTATTAAAGCAATTTCGCTGATTAACTACTCGTTAGGATTAGAAAAATGGTCTTGCAGGGCCCTGTTAACAGGGGGTGCGCTTACATTTATGTCAGGTATATTTATTTTATTCAGCCCTTTCCCAAATGTATTTACTATAGTAATCTGGACGGCAATTGCATTTATGATCAGCGGCATGTTTTACATACTCTTGTCCTTTTGCCTGCATAATTACAGGGTAGAAACTGATCCTATTACTGTGTAGTACCTGCGGTACGGTTAAGCATTTATGCTTTACCGCAGCCGTTGCAGGCAGGCGTATTTTTTAAATAAACAGTATATACTGAAAATACCTGCTAACATTTTAAAACTCTAACTGTGGGGGGAAGCCGCTTCCTGTTTCATAACATTAGTTTCGTCCAGGAGTTAAGACCCCTTACATATCATTCACAATTTTTTTATAGCTGGTTACCACGCCTTTTATTAGCGATGAGCTAAAGCCCTGGTGTTCCATTTCGTTTAAGCCCGCAATAGTACAGCCTTTGGGGGTAGTTACTTTATCAATTTCCTGCTCGGGGTGTGTATGCCTTGTTAATATAAGATCTGCCGCACCTTTTACGGTTTGCGCTGCAATAAGCGATGCGGTAGCCGCATCAAAACCTATTTCAATACCACCCTGTATGTTGGCGCGTATGTACCGCATAGCAAATGCTGTACCGCATGCACCCAGCACGGTTGCTGCGTCCATCAGCTTCTCTTCAATAAACACTGTTTTACCTAACTGGTTAAACATATCGCCTGCATAACTTACCTGCTCACTGTGGGCATTGTATTTACAAACGCAGGTAATGCTTTGCTGTATGGCAATAGCTGTGTTGGGCATAGCACGGAAGATGGTAAATTCATCGCCCACAATTTCCTGTATGTCTTTTATCCAAACGCCGGTAATAACGCTTACCAGTACATGCCTCTCGTGGTTAAGGTGGGGTGCAAGGGTTTGTAGTATTTCCTTAACCTGGAAGGGTTTTACTGCCAGTATAACCCAGTCGGCATACTTTACCGCTTCCACGTTATCGTTGCTTATCATCACCCCTTTTTCTTCCAGGGGTTTAAGCGTGAGTATATTTCTTTTTGTAATGATGATGTGTTCTGGTTTAATAAAACCGCTGCTTATTAAGCCTTCTGCAATTGCGGTGCCAAGGTTTCCCCCGCCGATGATGGCAATTTTTTTAGACATAAAGTTAGTTTATTTTACTTCAGTGTTTTGCTGAAGCCATGCTACTATTTCTTCAAAAGAAAGACTACCGGTTGAGATATTAATAACGAAATCACAGCGCTTGTTTCCTGTGGCGTTTAAGCGAATGTTATATTCAAGTAAAAAGGCTGCGCACAGTATCAGACAAGGCGTTTTAACAACCCATCATTTTCAGCAAAAAGTTGTTGCATCAATCTTGGTTGCATCAATATTTTCGCCACTGTTCTGGCGTTTATTTAATATTATTAATACCTGCTGAAGGACATTTTCATCATCATTTTGTTCAACCTGGTATTGAATTATTTTCTTAATTTCTGCTACGCTCATAACAGCACATTTTTGCAAATTTACCAAATTTTCCCTTTGGCCAAATAGTTGCCAACATAATCCATTACGCCATCTTCAAGGCTGTAAAAAGGCTCTTCATAGCCCGCATTATGCAGTTTTTGCATATTTGCCTCGGTAAAGTACTGGTACTTGTCACGGATATCTTCAGGCATGTCACTGTAAACAATAAAAGGCTCTTTATATATGGCGGCGTAGGTGGCTTTTACAAGGTCGTTAAACGTTCTTGCCTTACCTGTACCAAGATTGTAAATACCAGGTTCAAGGTGGCATATTACCCCCGCGCCCGATGCATCTTTGCTCTCTACTGTCATGCGCCCTTCATTTCCGGCTTTCTGCATCATCCAGTACATTACTTTAAGCACATCTTTTACGTACACAAAATCCCGTAACTGCTCGCCATCTGCAAATTCGGGTCTATGGCTTTTAAACAGTCTTACCACGCCATCTTTCATTATTTGATTGAAGGAATGAAAGATAACGCTTGCCATTCGGTGCTTATGGCCTTCGTTAGGGCCATACACATTAAAATATTTAAGCCCTGCCCAAAAAGGCGGCTGGTTTATTTGAAGCAGCGCCAGTTTGTCAAATTCATTTTTGCTTACGCCATAGGGATTTAAAGGATGCAGTTTTTCTATAACATCATGATCGTCGTTATAACCTAACTCTCCTGCGCCATAAGTAGCGGCAGACGATGCGTAAATTAAAGGCACCCTGCTGGCAGTGCAGTAATGCCATACTTTTTTTGAATACTCGTAATTAAGCTCGTGGTGAATTTCGTAATTAAACTCGGTGGTATCTGTACGCGCGCCAATATGAAGAAAAAAATCTACTTTAGGGGTATTAGCCTCCAGCCAGTCAAAAAGATTGTACCGTTCAATAAGATGGGTAAACTTTTTACCCTCCCAGTTTTTGCGTTTTTCTTCTACCCCAAAATCATCCACTAAAATTAAATTGTCAAACCCTTTTTCATTTAAAAACTGTATCATGCAACTGCCTATAAAACCGGCAGCGCCTGTTATAATAATAGAGGATTGTGTATTTAGGTTACTCAT
>DASZUX010000650.1:0-2222 GCA_035547455.1 Chitinophagaceae bacterium | reverse complement strand
ATGTTTCAGCTCATTAAGGTAGCTGTAGCTTACAGTAGTAACTTTCCAGGCATTTTTCACCGCCGATGCAAGCGGGTTAATCATTTTGTTCCACTCCAGCAGGCCATGTTTCCAGCTATCCCAGCGTGGTATGTAAATGCTTTTATCCCAGCTCATCCAGCCCTGGTATTCGGCATTGTGTATTGTAAATACCGTAGGCACGCCTGCCAGTTTATTATAATCGTAACAATATCTTATCATGAAAGGAATAAGACCGGTATGATGGTCGTGGCAGTGTATAATATCGGGTTTATGCTGCCAGCGGCTCATCCAGTTAATCACCGAAATTTGAAAAGCCATAAACCGTTCTGTATCGTCGTTATAGCCGTACACTTTTTCGCGGTCAAGCAGCCCGTTAATATCAACCAGGTACAGGTCAAAACCCAGCTTGTTTGTTTTTTCTTTAATAACAGTAAAGCTAAACCACCAGTTGCCAAGGTTGGCATTGCCTTTAAAATCAATAATCCAGTCGTTCTGGTATAAAAATTTGGTGCGGTACATAGGCATTACCACCTTAGCGGTGTGCCCCATAGCGGTTTGATATTTTGGCAATGCCCCTACTACATCGCCCAGGCCGCCGGCCTTTGCAACAGGGTAACATTCAGCACTTACGTGTATTATTTCCATTGGAAAAGCAATCTATAGGTTTTTATCAAACGGATAACAATTTAGCACTCAATTTTATATAAAAACAAAAAACATTAAAAATTTTTAGAAATGCAAAATGTACCTATCTTTCAACGCTCAAATAATTCATAACCCATATAAGATTGCGATGAATCAAACTAACACGCCCGTAAAAACCAATACGGGAGCGCTTGCCACACTTGTTATTGTTTTTTTCTTTTGGGGATTTATAGCTGCCAGCAACAGTATATTTATACCGTTTTGCAAAACACAGTTTAATTTAAACCAATTTGAATCGCAGCTTATTGGTTCTGCATTTTATGGCGCCTATTTTATAGGCTCGTTAATTTTATATTTGCTTTCAAGCGCTTTGGGTTATGACATACTTAATAAGATTGGCTACAAAAAAGGGATTATTTATGGCCTGCTTATTTCAGTGGTAGGGGCGCTTGCCATTATTCCTTCGGCAAATGCCAATTCATTTCCACTTATATTGGTATCTTTTTTTATAGTAGCATTGGGCTTTTCATTACAGCAAACAGCAGCGCAGCCTTTTGCAATTGCTTTAGGCGATCCTGCCACAGGCAGCCACAGGCTTAACTTTGCAGGTGGTGTTAACTCGCTGGGTACAACACTGGGCCCTATTATTGTAAGCTATTTCCTGTTTGGTACCCCTCAGGCGGGTAATGCCCATGTAACTGTAACAAACATAAATAACCTTTACCTTATTGTAGCCAGCGTATTTGCCGCCGTTGCTTTATTTTTCTGGTTTTCAAAATTGCCTGACGGGAAAGATGATTCAAAATTTGAAGGCTCAAAAAAGGCATCTGCCTCTCTTATCCTTATGACGGGGCTTATTATTATCATTATTATTATAGGCCAGTTAACCAATGTAGGCAAATTGCCATTGCTTATTGTTACATTGGTGGTAGTGCTTGGTATTTTATTTTCTTCCTATGGCCGCGCTTCCGGCAATAGCGACGGGTGGGGGGCAATGAAGTACCAGCAATTAATATTGGGTATGCTGGGTATCTTTCTATATGTAGGTGTTGAAGTTACAATAGATAATAACCTTGGGGCGCTGTTAAAAACACCGGGGTATTATAATGCCGTAGGGCTAAAGGATAACGAAATATCACAATTTGTTTCATTGTACTGGGGCAGCCTTATGATAGGCAGGTGGACGGGGGCTATTGGTGCGTTTAATATGTCTAAATCCAACAAAACACTTTTAACAATCATTGTTCCCTACGTTGCGTTTGGGGTGATATTATTTGTAAACCACTTATATGGAAACGATATAACAATTATATTGCCTTATGCAGGCGTAATTGCAGTGGCTATTATTGCATTTTTCTTTGGGCAGCAAAAACCGGTAAAAACCTTACTTACCCTCGCGCTGCTTGCTACTTTTGCAATGGTATTTGGTGTATCAACAAAAGGGGTCGTTTCAGTATATGCCATTACCGCCGGGGGTCTTTGCTGTTCTATTATGTGGCCCTGCATCTTCGCGCTTGGTGTGGCAGGTTTAGGTAAATATACAAGCCAGGGTTCTG
>DASZUX010000649.1:0-4793 GCA_035547455.1 Chitinophagaceae bacterium | reverse complement strand
AGCCTTTTGTTGACACATAATTGTTGTAATTAAGATACTGCTCAGGCTATTCTTAGCGCCGGGTCAAAATACACCCCGGCCTTTAACACAATGCGCCTTATTATATCATCAAGGTCCTCGCTGCTTTGTTTCAGCAGGTTTATCATATACAGCACTTCTTTAGGCTCGTTTTTATCCGAGTAATACTGAATCAGGTCAATAAGGCCCAAAATATTGGCCAGCGGCCTGCGTACAGCGTGCGATTGCAGCCTTGCAATTTGCCTGAACTGGTTATTTTGTTTTACCAGCTTTTTATGCACAATCTTTGTTTCTGAAATATCTTTTGCAATACCAATAAACCCGGCCACATTATTGTGATTATCAAACACAGGCGATTTGGTAAGATGCACTTGTATTAACGAACCATCCTTATGCTTTAAATCTGCTTCACCATCCCAGCTTTCACCATAATCAATTTTCTGCAATATAGCTACACCCGGTACCAAAACTGCTATGTCTTGCAGAAAGATGTCTTTTTTGGGCCAGCCAAACATTTTTTCAGCGCAGCTATTCCAGTAAATAACCTGCCTGGCCGTGTTGAGCACATACACAGCCTGTTCAATACTTTCAAGCAGGTGTGACTGGAAGTACAACTGCTGGTTTTTCTCCAGTATATCCGTAATGTCAATTGAACACCCGGCTACCATTGCCCCATGCTGGCCGGTAACCAGCGGAAACTTGTATGCGAGGTAATTTCTTTTAATGCCAGCTTTGTTTATTGATACTTCTTCTATTTCGATTGGTTTATTGGATGCAAAAACTATATCATCATTGCGTTTAAACTGGTCGGCCATTTCCTTAGGGTAAATATCCCATACCAGGCAGCCAATATGTTTATCGGTAAAACCCGTATGCTCCCGGTACCTTTTATTCATCATCCGCAGCCTGCCGTCTTTATCAGTAGCCCACATTAATGCGGGGCTGTTATCAAAAAAAACGGTATAAGGGTTTGTACTAACCATATTTGTTTTCCCGGTTGCCCTTATAATGGTGCCGGTACAAATAAAATTGTTATTACCGTACACAGATACCTCCCAGCAAACTTCGCAATTGTTAACAGAAGAATATAAAGTTAAAGGAGTGCCTTCAAGAATTTTTGACCAATTGTAGAAAAAAGCATCAAAACTGTTATCAGTAAAAACATCGCTTACTAAAATGTGTTGTTCATAAGTACCTGTGCCTGATAACTCAAAAAACAACTCGTTTACATCGGTTATTTCACCCTGGAAATTGGTTATAAATGCGGGAAATTTGGCTGAATTTTTTAAAAATAAGGGCAGGGGTATATTAATACCAGCTTTTTCCATCAGGTATATTGGTTATAAGGCTTAATAATAGTTGTCAAATTAACAATTCTCAGCAGCAGCCGGCGTTTTACTTTAAAACTATGCCTGCCAGCGGGGGCAAATGTAAAGTCAATTTGTACAAATTGGTGTCTTTATCAGCCAATTCAGTAATTATATTTGGATTAAAAATATCTCCCGTTCCCCAAAAATCTTTTTTATCGCTGTTAAAAATCTCCTGCCAGGCACTTTTATCATGCACATATACTTCCCAGTTATTTCTAACTACGGGTGTCATGTTTAACAAAATCAGTAAATTGTCTTCACTGTTTCCGCTCTTACGCAGGTATGCTACCACAGATTCCTCTCTATGGTTAAGGTCTATCCATTCAAAACCTTCTATACTAAACTGCTTTTCAAACAATGCCGGTTGAGCCCTGTATAGCCTGTTTAATTCGGCAACACAATCTTTCATGCCGCTGTGGCTTACAAACTGTAATAAATCCCATTGTAACTCGCTTTTGTAATTCCATTCATTAGTGGCTGCAAATTCGTCGCCCATAAATAATAACTTGGCACCGGGGTGGGTAAACATATAAGTGTACATTAGCCGCAGGTTGGCAAATTTTTGCCATTCATCACCCGGCATTTTATATATCATCGGGCTTTTGCCATGCACTACTTCGTCATGGCTTAACGGCAGCATAAAATTTTCATCGTAAAAATACATCATGCTGAAAGTAAACTTGTTTTGATGGTACTTCCGCATTACAGGGTCCATCTTAAAATAGTCAAGTGTATCATGCATCCATCCCATCATCCACTTCATACCAAAGCCCAGGCCGTCGTCAAACGTTGGCTTGCTTATTTTAGGCCAGTCGGTTGCTTCCTCTGCAATGGTTTGTATATCAGGAAAATCGCGAAAAAGTGTTTCGTTTAAGTCTTTTATAAAAGCAATGGCTTCTATATTACCATTGCCGCCAAATTGGTTAGGCTCCCACTGCCCTGCCTTACGGCTGTAATCAAGCCGCAGCATGCTGCTTACAGCATCTACCCTCAACCCGTCTGCATGAAACCTGTCGCACCAAAAGCGGGCACTGCTTATAAGAAAACTTTTAACCTCTCCCCTTGCATAATTAAATACATAGCTGTTCCAGTCTGGGTGATAGCCTTTTCGCATATCTGCATACTCGTAGGTATGCGTGCCATCAAACATAAACAGGCCATGTGAGTCGTAAGGAAAATGAGAAGGCACCCAATCCAGTATTACTCCAATACCGGCATTGTGCAGGGCGTTTACCATGGCAGCGAAATCCTGCGGGCTGCCAAACCTTGATGTAGGCGCAAAAAAACCCGTACCCTGGTAACCCCAGCTACCGTCAAACGGGTGCTCCATCACCGGCATTAGCTCTACGTGGGTAAAGCCTGTTTCTTTTACGTAGGGCACCAGCCTTTCAGTTATCTGTGTATAGCTGTTATATGTTTCTTCGTCATGCTTATCGGGGCGCATCCAGCTTGCCAGGTGTACCTCGTACACGCTCCACGGCGCATTTAAAGCATTGTTTTTTTTGCGGCTGCGCATCCATTCATCATCCGTCCATTCATAAAATGTGCCCCAGGTAATAGATGCCGTTAACGGCCTCTTTTCCCATAAATGTGCAAAAGGGTCTCCCTTATCCAGTTCAACACCCCCAAAACCATGTATATGATATTTGTATGATTCGCCTGCTGTAACATCAGGTATAAAACCCTCCCATATTCCAGAGTGGTCAAGCCGTACAAATAGTTCGTGTGACCCAGCATTCCAGTGGTTAAAGTTGCCTATAACACTTACCCGTGTTGCATTAGGCGCCCATACGGCAAAATAGGTACCGGGCGTATCAAGCACCACCAGTTGTTTGTTACCAAATAATGCGTACAAGCTATAATGGGTACCTGCCTGGAAATTAGTTATATCATCAAAACTAAAAAGTGAGTAGTTCCATACAGGCTTTGTACTGTCTACAAAATAGATGTCTTCGTATTTTTTTGCCATACTCTTTTTTTAAAGACAATGTAAAGTAACTATTAATCCGTGGCCGCATTATGAAATCTTTAACACCACTTAAATAATAGAATTGCCATTAGCGTAAAATTATGAAAATCAACGATTGTGTTTAAAAATATAATACGAAGTTTGCCGTAAGTGTTGAAACCAAAACCTTAAAATCATCACATGAAGAAAGTACTGCTGTTGCTAACTGTTTTTATAAGTTTCTGTTTAATTTCCAATGCGCAAAGCGGATCAGTTAAAGGTATAATTACTGATACGATTAACAGGCAAAATTTACCCAATACAGTTGTTTCACTTTTAAGAGCTAAAGATTCTATACTGGTTAAATTTACCCGTGCAGATGCAAATGGTGCCTTTAACCTTAAAAACCTGCCGGCGGGAGATTATATATTACTGGTAACATACCCCCAGTACGTTGACTATGCCGAAACATTATCGCTAACCGATACGTCTCATATCAATACAGGTTTCGTAAAGCTTATTTTAAAAGCCAACCTGCTGCAGGATGTAATTGTTAAACAGCAAATAGGCAGTATACGGTTAAAGGGCGATACGACGGAGTTTATAGCAGACAGTTTTAAAGTACAGCCAAATGCCACAGTAGAAGACCTGCTTAAAAAAATGCCGGGCATACAAATTGACAAGAATGGTAAAATAACAGCCCAGGGCGAAACGGTACAAAAAGTTTTAGTGGATGGGGAAGAATTTTTTGGTGATGACCCCACCCTGGTAACCCAAAACCTTAGGGCTGATATGGTGGGCACCGTGCAGGTATATGATAAAAAGAGTGACCAGGCCACATTTACAGGGATAGACGACGGGTCGCGGGAGAAGACAATAAATCTAAAGTTAAAAGCAGGTAAGAAAAACGGTTATTTTGGAAAACTTAACCTTAGCGGGGGCACTGATGGATACCATGACAACCAGGCAATGCTAAATGTATTTAAAGATAAAAAGAAATTTGCAGGCTATGGTATAGTATCAAATACCGGTAAAACCGGGCTTAACTGGCAGGACATAAACAACTATGGAGACCAGGGCGGCGGCAATATGCAGGTTACTGATGACGGCGGTATAATGATATTTGGCGGCGGCGGCGACGACCTTGAAGGCTGGAATGGCCAGTATAACGGGCAGGGCTTCCCGCTGGTGCAGACAGGCGGTTTGCATTTTAACAATAAATGGAACGATGACAAAACAAGCGTTAACGGCAATTACAAAATTATGAACCTGATGGTGAATGGTTCAAGCGCAAGTAACTCTCAAAACATCCTTTCCAACAATTTAATAAACTACACTAACGACAACCAATCGTTTAAAAATAAAATATTGCGTAACAGGGTTAATGGCGCTTTTGAAGTGCAGCTTGATTCTACCAGCAGTCTTAAAATAAACTCCGACGGTGGCAATGACCATAA
>DASZUX010000648.1:0-2738 GCA_035547455.1 Chitinophagaceae bacterium | reverse complement strand
CCTGTATTACCGTATCGCTGTATTTAATATTATCATACTGCAATTGTAAAAACTGGTTCATCCCTCCATATACAAGGCTGTCGTTTGATATATACCTGCCTGCAATTACTTCCTTAGACGAAAGCATTATAAAGTTGCCTGTAGCAGGGTCGGTATTGTTTAAGGCGCTTATCTTCCATCCATTATTATCCTGCCTGCTTATGTTTGTATTGGCTACCAGGGTAACAGGGCTGCTAAAGCTTATACCCATTATTGAATCACTAAACACTGTATTACCGGCAATTTGCGGTGTATAGCCCGGGTTAATGATAAATGACCTGAAAAACTTTTCCGTTGCCGGTGAGGATGTAGTTTCCTTTTTAAGTGCATACACCATAGCAACAAAAGCAGTCCTGTCTTTAAGAAATATCTGCACCCTTGCTGAAACACCGTTAAGGCTAACCGCATATTCCCGGCCTTTAACTCCGTTTTTTTCAAGCTTTTTTTCCGATGTAATAGGTTGCCCCCTAAACATGCGGTCGGTAAATGCGGTATAAGTACTATCGTTGTTTATAAAAACCCTGGGGCCCGTGGCAGACATGGTATAAAAGCCGGAGAAATTTGTAATATCAAACAAAAACTTCATTTTCAATATGCCGAACAATTTCAAATCAACCGGATTGCCCGGCATAGAAACCGAGTATGAACCCTGTTCATCTTTAACCTCAACCCATGGTGTTTCAACTTCTTTAAACTTATAGCTGGCCGCCGCAATTTTTTTATTGCTCATTACAGGCTCAACAGTAAAGCCCCTTGCCTGTAAAAGGCGTATAACACCGCTGTCGCCAGGCAGGTGCGCTGCGCCAATAGCAAAAAACATGGTACGCAAAGCAGCAAGGCTGTCAATGCGCCGGGCCATTTTAATATTACGGTGTATCAGCAGTATGTCTTTACGTTCGGTAGTTGTTGATGCCTCAGTTATATTTTCAATGGCATTAATATCCTGACTTGTGTATGCCGTAATCATTGTTTCAACACCATCGTTTACTGCCGGCTGCTGGTTTTTACCGGGCTCAACATTTTTATCAGCCAGGATATATGATATGTCTGACTTATCAATCAAATCATCCAGTACGTTTGCCTGGTCCGCCACATCCTCAATGCCGCCAATCCACTTACCCTGCTTTTTGGCAATACCGTACAGGTAACCGTCCACAAATGTGGGCATCTCTCCTTTTTCAAGGTATTCGGTCATCCATTTATTCTTTTCTTTCATCAAATCACTGGTAGTAATTTCGTCTGCCGGTTTTCCAAATTTTTTTGCCAGCGGGGCGGAGTATTTATTATAATCTTTATTGCCGAGAATGTCTTTAACAGACTTGCCCTTACCCAGTTGATCAAAGGTTTTGTTGATGATGTATGCCATCATTTCATCAGGGTTTACTTCAATGGCCAGGCCATCGCTGGTTTCAATGGCCCTGTACACCGAATCAGTAAAATTAAAAAGCCTTTTATCAGTAAGGTGCATAGTACCAAACAGGTATGACGGTTTTTTAAGCCCGTTGCCACTTATGCGCCATAATAATGTTTTGGCAAATGGTTGCTGTGCAATAACCGGTACGGAAAATCCAAACAAAAAAACACAAAGAGACAGTTTAAAGAAAGTACGCATAAAGGAGGATTGAAAAATATTTGCTTTTTTGCAATATTAGGGTTTTTGAAAGAAGAAAGAGCCGCCAATATATGTGAATTGTTACTGTCGGTTTTAAGACCGCATGTTAACCCTTTGCCGCACCTCCTCCCATCCGTAAACCTTCGTCACTTCGCCATTCTTAAAAACTGTCACCAGTTCGTCCCTTAATCCTACACTTTCATCTTCGCGCAGCGTCTCATAGCCGGCACCTGTTTTTACCAGTTTTAACCTGCCGGCCTTACTATGTTTAAAAGATTGCTCTATTTCACCCTGGGCATTTATTTCAACCGGGTCTTTATATACGTCTGCAGGCAAGCCATTAATTTCTGCATAACTGCATTTAAGGGCAAATTTTTGTGTATCCCTATCCACCTTCTGCAGCAGGGCGCCACCCATGCCCAGCACCAGGTTTTCGGCAGATATGCCATTCATCTTCAGCACCTGGTACACATGCAGTATGCTCATATAGTCAACACCATCCCCCTGTATTACCCTTACCTGCGGGGGCAGTACGCGGTACCCTTTTTCATTTACGGTATAACCAAACTTCTCAAACAAAATATCGAATACTGACAGCAATGTCTGCCCCGGGTCTCCTGAGTCGGGCCTTATTACCAGTGTACCCTTCCTGTTTAACACCGCTTCTTTCAGCTCAGTTCCCCAATAATCTGCACAGGCGCGAAATATGTTAAAAGAATCTGATACACAGGCTACAATTCCCGTGGGGTAGGTTTTCAATACATGTTTAAACATTTCTATTTCACCCGCTTCGCCACGCATCGTCATTACACTGTGTTCAGTAGCAGGCACCGAGGAGCCGGGCACTTTTTGCGCTTCATAAAACTCCTTTGCAAATACATTGGCTATAACAGTGTCGCTGCCCGCAAAGCTTAGCAGGTGGGCCATGCCGCCTATGCCGGCGCTTTCCACGCTGCTTACCCCGCGAAACCCAAAGTCGTTCAGCACAAAATCAATTCCTGCTGTGCTTCGGGCGCCGGCTGTTTCGGCATAATACATTTGTACTACCTGTTTTATTTTGGCCGAAAGAGTAGCTACCGTGGTGGGA
>DASZUX010000647.1:0-4043 GCA_035547455.1 Chitinophagaceae bacterium | reverse complement strand
AATGCCTTCAGTGTTAAATCAAGCTGCTGCGTAAGCAAGCACTGCGTTCAGCACTTCCATAAACTCCTTTTTCTCAAGGGGTTTAATAAGCTGTTTAAACACATGGTTTTTTTCCAGGGTAACATCATCAATCCTGTCAATAGAGGCAGAAAGAATGCAGAATAACACCTCTCTTGGCAAATCAAGGGCTTTTACCTGGCTTATCAGTTCAAAACCATTCATGCCGGGCATGTTAAAATCTGTTAAAACCAACTCTGGAAAACGTGTTTCAGCCGTAGCGTGCTCCTTAAGCGATTTGAAGTAATCAATAGCGTTTTGAGGATCGTCAAACACTATAATTTTTTCGGCACAATTATACTTGCGTATAAGTAACTCGTTTATTACGCCGGATAGTTCATCATCATCAACAATGACAATTTGATATAACTTTTCCATGGATTATTGGATTAATTGGATAAGGCAAAGGTAAGCGTATTTTTAAATAAAGCAACTACGCATAGTTAAAAAAAAATTATATCTTTTTATATATTTCCTTAATACTGTTGACCCGGAGCGCGGGGCCAGGTATGGTGTTAAAACAGCCGTTTGCGTAATATAATAATGCCCCCTTTTAATTTTATCTACCTTGGGTATAAATTAAAACTTAACCGTTTATGAAACAGGTATTCACAAAATCAATGCTATACAGCGTACTGGCGGGGTTTCTGCTATTGGCCGGTAATGCGGGGGCTCAAACGCTTGATGCCGGGGCTGTAAAAGCCCAGTTGGTTAAGGAGTGGCAACGCAGCAAGGCTTATACGGAAGCCTACCTTAATACCATGCCGGCGGATAAATATGGCTTTAAAGCCGTTGACAGCATAAGAAGCTTTGCACAACAAATGCTGCATCTTGCCTCAGGCAACTTTTTTTTAATTAACAGGGCTACGGGTGACGAAAGCCCGGTAGGGGAGATGGTAAGCGAAGGGCGTGCATCTGCGCAAAGCAAGGACTCTGTAATGTATTATGTAAACGCCAGTTACGACTTTGCCATTGAGGCAATTACAAAAATGGACGCTGGCAAACTGGGCGAAATGATTAAAGGGTTTAACGGCGATATTTCCCGTTTAACATGGTTAATGAAGGCGCTTGAACACCAGGCACATCACAGGGGGCAAACCACCATTTATATACGCCTGCAGGGTATTCGCCCGCCGAATGAGCAGTTATTTTAAATTTATTGATTTTATTGACTGGTAAACAGGGGGCTGGTACGTCTCCTGTTTTTGCATCAGGCTGCCATTTTCTTAAGTTCATCTTTTGCCTGCGAAAACCAGGGGCGTCCTGCTCTTCTTTCGCGGCTGGTTAACTGGCTTGCATCTTCAAGCATTTCAATATACAAACGGTGGGCTTCGTTGCTGCGGCCGTTGCGTATTAAAAACTGCCCATATTGGTAACGGGCCTCATAATTGGCAAAACGTCCTTTCATCATGCCAAATTCTGTTTCGGCCTGTAAGGTATTGCCGGTTTTTTCAAGGGACATGGCATACAGTATATGCGCACGGCTGCGGGCAAACTGCGGCAGGGTACATATTTTTCGGGCAACTGATATTACATCTTGATAGCGGCCTGCTTCAAAATAAGACACCACCAATTGCCCCCGCACATATTCATTTTCGGTAAAGGCGCCGGCCAGGCTGCTTTCGTACATGGCAATGGCTTTTTCACGCTGGCCCGCAGCAAGATAGGCGTCTGCCAGTGCTACGCGGTTATTAAAAGTGTCGGAGAAGCGCAACTGCTGTTCAAGCTTTTTAATGCTGCCTGCCGGGTTTAGCACCGTGCCTATGCCTGACTGTAATTGCTGGAGATTACCCTTGCCGAACATTTGGGTAGCTATATAAGCTATTACACCAATAACCGGCACAAGTACAATAAAATATATCCACCCGGTATCTTTTTGTGTGCGCAGGCAGTGTATAATGCAAATTACGTCGGCTATAAGAATAAAAGCAGAATAGGTACCGGTGCCAAACATTGTTTCAAAGGTTTTTTATTTCAAAAATAACAGTTTTGCCGCTAATGCAAAACCAGCAACCATTGCTGCAAAGCCCGGGAAAGATTTGTTTTTATAACTCTTGCTTATAACGTTTGTTAAAACTTTAGGTTACAGGGTTTGCAGTTGCCGGGCTTAGTGTTGTTACTTCATCCCGGCCAGCTCCATAATAATCTTGTACTCTTCATCCGTAACCGGCTGTACAGACAGCCTGCCTAATCTTACCAGCGCCATATTGCTAAGGCGCTTATCGGTTTTTACCTGTTCAAGTGTAACAGGCTTTTTAAGTTTTTTAAAAGGCTTTAAATCAACCACCACCCAATTAGGATCTTCGGTAGTAGGGTCCTGGTAAAATTCTTTTGCTACTTTGGCTATGCCTACAATCTCCAGCCCTTCATTGCTGTGGTACCATAGCACTTCGTCGCCCTTTTTCATGGCTTTAAGGTTATTACGGGCTGCATAATTGCGCACCCCGTCCCAAAAAGTTTGTTTATCTTCCGCAAACTTATCCCAGCTATATTTAAATGGTTCTGATTTTACAAGCCAGTATGCCATGCAAATGCGATTTTAGAAGTACAAGGTACGAAACGATTGCAGATTTTGGATTATAAGTGTGGGATGTATGAAGCAACCTAAACTTATCGGCCTTAGGAACAAGTATTTTTGATCTTACTGATCAACCAGTACAATTACTACCAGCCGCTCGCCAGTACATCGGCAATATGCATGCTTTTAATGCCTGCGCCACGGTTTTTGGCGTAACCGTCAAGGTGCATCAGGCAACTCATGTCGGTGCTTATAAGGTATTGTGCCCCTGTTTCAGTGGCATTATGTATTTTTTGGTCGCCCATGGCAACGCTTATCGGCTCAAACTTTACTGCAAAAGTACCGCCAAAGCCACAGCAGGTTTCTACATCAGCCATCTCTGCCAGTTCTAACCCTTTTACTTTTGACAACAGTTGCCGCGGCTCTTTTTTTATTACACATTCCCGCAGTCCGGCACAGCTATCGTGGTAGGTAGCCTTGCCCTGTAATGTAGCGCCCACATCGTCAACGCCCAGCACTTTAATCATAAATTCGCTAAATTCATATAACCTTTCTTTTAGCCGCACTACTTTATCACGGTCAGTTGTATTATCAAACAACTTACTGTAATAGTTGCGTACAAAGCCGGTACAACTGGAGCTGGGGGCTACAATATAGTCGCTTCCCTCAAAATCGTGTATAAACTTGCTGCATACATCCTTTGCCTCGCCCCAAAAACCGGCGTTAAATGCTGGCTGGCCGCAGCAGGTTTGGTTGGGGTTATAGCCAACAGTACAGCCTGCTTTTTCCAGCACCTTTACCATATTAAATGCTACAGTAGGGTAAAGCTGGTCAACAAAACAAGGTATAAATATTTGAACATTCATAAGCCCCTGCCCCTAAACGGGTGATTAAAATTAAGGTTTCTTTTTATGGAGTTGCCTGTAAGTTGCCAGGCTTATTATTCCTGAATCCCGGTCATTTATACGTATGCTTTTAGCATATATATTTACCATGAACGAAAGCCGTGTTTCAAATATAAACTGGCCGTTATAACCCACATCAATGGTATAATCGCCCGGGTTGCTGCTGTCCGGATCAACTCTCATAAGCAGCCGGTGCTTTCCATTACTGTAAACCGGTGTTTCTGCATAAACGGCATTTACTTCCGGTAGCCTGAATATTGAATCAAGCAGTACATTAAGCACCTGCGAATCAATCTCATAATTATGAACCATTGCAATAACTGCCGGGCGCTTTACCGAATCGCCCTTTACTCGCTTCACTGTCCGTGTATTATTACACGCTATTGCAGTGAATAACAAGCATGCAATATAAAAATTTTGGTTCACCAAACTTCCCTGAGCTTTCTGCGTTCTTTTTTTGCTGGTAATCAAACGGCCAGCTACTTACGCAGCTTCCTGTTTAATTCAATCATCTTCAATGCAGTAACAGCCGCTTCTTCACCTTTGTGCCCATGCTGACCGCC
>DASZUX010000646.1:0-3076 GCA_035547455.1 Chitinophagaceae bacterium | reverse complement strand
TGTTTTATCGTATTGCTTAGTTTGATTGATAGCCCGCTGCACCTGCATAGATGAGATGAACTTAATGTAATCTTCATCCATCATCCTGTGGGGTATGCCATTGGAAATAAACAGGTCTTTCACACCATCATTATCAAAGTCTGCAAACAGCGGGCACCAGCTCCAGTCTGTAGCAGCAATACCATCCATTAGCCCCACATCACTAAAAGCTTTGCCATTACCAAGGTTTTGCTGCAGGCAGTTGCGCGAAAACTGTGGCTGAAACCCATTTTGTACTACTTTGTAATTATACATATCAATATGCTCGTCGCTGTTATATGTTTTTACTGTTTTCTCGTCGGCGGGCAACATATCAACAGTTATAATATCAGGTTGCCCGTCATTGTTATAATCAGCAATATCGTTACCCATGCTAAACCTTGAGTAATGGTTAAAATGCTTCGCACCACTTTCGGTAAACGTGCCATCATGGTTATTTATGTAGTAGTAATCATTTTCATGAAAATCGTTACCCACATAAATATCATCCCACCCATCATTATTCAAATCACTAACGGCCAGGCCAAGCCCGTAACAAATAGCACTGTTATAAATACCAGACCCTTTGGTAACATCAGTAAATTTAATAGTAGATGATGCAATGCCTTTTGCCGGATGCAGTTCATTACGGTATAACCGCCCACCTGATAAAGGGCTAAACTTATGGCGAAGGGAGGTGTCGCCCGCTGTTTCGCTTGAATGCATACTTTGGTTAAGTAATATGCAATCAAGGTCGCCGTCATGGTCGTAATCAAAAAAAGCGGCCTGCGTTGAATACCCTGAAAAATTAAGGCCGTAAGCGGCGGAGCTGTCAGTAAAAGTAAGATTACCCTTGTTAATGAATAATTCATTATGCCCTTTAAGCCCAAGTTTACCCGCAACAGCACATACATATATATCAAGCAGGCCATCGCCGTTTACATCTGCCATGGTAACACCGGTACACCAGTCTGCATCACCCTGCACACCGGCTTTTTTTGTTATATCTTCAAATGAGAAATTGCCTTTGTTAAGATATAATTTGTTACCCCCTTTATTATTAGCAGTAAAGTAAATGTCTGGCAAACCGTCGTTGTTAATGTCGCCTACGGCCACACCAGCGCCATTATAATAGTACAGGTAGTCAAGTATATTAAGAGAATCACCTTCTGTGGGGTTATTTACAAAGTGAATGTTGGTTGTTGAAGATGAAAGCTGCGTAAACAAAGGCTGCCTTGTTTGGCTGCATGCACAAAATATTACCGCTAAAAGCAAAACGGAATAACGAGATACACGAATAAACACTAAGAATATTTTTATAACGTACTTTAAAAGAGCGTACAAATTACCGAAAATTATTTTCCGCTCACTTTAAACAGTTGTAAAGCATCGTTATTTCTCGCTACAATAACCAGTTTGCCGTTTTTTGTATTTATTTCTTTTATATCTCTTACTTCACCTTTTATAAAAAAACCGCTTTCCCCGGGAGGGAAAACATTGTATTCCTTATTATGTGTGCCAAACAGGGTTACCCCGTAACTTGCATCAAGACGGCCAAGTTCCGGTTTTAAACCATAAAAGTTGCCTCCCAACAGAATGTCTTTTATCCCGTCACCATTAAAGTCATCGGCCAATACACCAAACATCGGGGCAAACTGCGCATAAGCAGGTAACGGGCGAACACTAAAATTGCCCTTGCCGTCATTATAAAAAATGCAGGTTTGCGGCTGGGTGGCGGTTAACACCAGTGCATCTTTAAGTTCTCCGTCAGTAAATATCTCATCTATACTTTTACCGGCATAAGCATCATACCGCATAAATTTTTTCTTTAATGCGGGTATTTGAAAAACCATATCGCTTCGTAAAAAATATGGATACGACTTACCGTCGCTTTTGTAATAGGTAGGTATGCATTCGTCCTGGCCATTTTTATCAAAATCGCTTTCGTATAAATGCGCCGGGTGACTGCTGTCGCTCCGCAATTTAGAATTTAACCCATAATTACCCGCCACAAGATCAATATCACCATCACCGTCAACATCAACAGCAGTTATACAATTCCACCAGCCTGAAGAGTTGGGAACCTCACTTATTTTTTTCATTTCACCATTAAGGTATTTATATGTGGTTACAGCCATCCAGTCGCCCACAACAATTAATTCTTTTTTGCCATCGCCATCAATATCAGCCCATTGTGCATCCGTTACCATACCGGGGTTTAGCAATGCAGGCGCAAGCGTTGCTGTAACATCCTCAAAAACACCATGTCCTTTATTTTTCATCAAAAAGCTGCGGGGCCCTTTTCCGTATGACTTATATATACTGCGTCCCCCTATAAAAAGGTCTATGTTACCATCGCCGTCAAAATCGCATGCACGCACACATGATGCGTTAACCGATACAGGCGGCCACCCGGTAAAAGCTCTTGCAAAAGCCCCTTTGCCATCATTTATATAAAGCCGCGCCAATAAATTGAGCGATCCTTCCCTTTGCTGGTTTCCGCCGGAAACCACAACCAGGTCAAGGTCTCCATCACCATCGGCATCAAATAATTCGGCGCCCACGTCCTCATCATCTTTATCCTGGTTAAAAGCAAATTCCGGCTTTTGTATAAATGTACCGTCATGCTGCTGAATAAAAAGTTTTGCTGTATCGTTGGCAGCGCCTCCCATAAAAAAATCATCAAGACCGTCTCCGTTAACATCGCCAACAGCGAGTTTAGGACCCTCTGTAGAAAGCATTTTTGGTATCAGCCTGTCTGTATTAAAATCTATATAGTAATTTTCTTTATGCTGTATATCGCCCTTTATTGCAGAAGGGGTAATGTTAACAAACAAACGCTTTTCCTGTACTGCTGGCGGTATAAAATTCCTCTGCGCATCCTGCTGCCTCAAAGTGTAAGTAGTATCTGCCTTTATATTTGTAAGCAATTGTTCTTTCAAATTTGGCCAGCGCACTACAATACTATCCAGCAACATCATGTTTCCAGTGCCAAAATTAAGTACAGGCTCTACGGAACTTTCAAAACCACGCGAAGGCATTTGCTCCATTACCTGCT
>DASZUX010000645.1:0-22336 GCA_035547455.1 Chitinophagaceae bacterium | reverse complement strand
CCTGTATTGAAGCCAATGGGGATACAATACCCTGTTCATATCTTGCACCAATATACCTGTATGCTAAATTAAGCGGCAAGTGGAAGAGATATTATGCTGACTGGACAAGGCTTCGCAATGCAGTATATGTAACATACCCGTACGCTGTATCGGCGGCTAAAGTAATGAACGAGATAAACCTGCAGTTGGTAAACGTAAGCGATAAAAGCAAGCGTAAAGCAATTATTAAATCCCGGGAAAAAGAATTAAAGTCAAAGTTTGCCGATAAGCTTACGCAACTGTCTGTTTACCAGGGTAAAATATTAATGAAGCTTATTTACCGGGAAACTGGCAACAATTGTTATGAAATAATAGAAGAATATAAAGGCAGTTTTAATGCTGCCTTTTGGCAAACAGTAGCGCTGGTATTTGGCAGTAACCTGCGCCAGAACTACGACCCTGCCGGCGCTGATGCTAATATGGAAGTAATTGTACAGGATGTTGAACGTATGTACGGTGTACGTAAATAAACGTTTTCCTGCTCTCAAAAACATTCCCGTTACTTTTTCTGTTACCTTTGCGCTTATTTGTAAAGTATTCTCATTTACCAGTAATGAAATTTGATATATTGGCTTTTGGTGTTCACCCGGATGACGTAGAATTGGGATGCTCCGGTACAATAATATCTGCCGTGGCAGAAGGCAAAAAAGTAGCGGTGGTTGACTTGACCCGCGGCGAATTGGGTACCCGCGGCACAGCCGAAACACGAAAAACTGAAGCAGCAGCTGCTGCTGCCGCAATGGGCGTGTACGCCAGGGAAAACCTGGAGATGGCAGATGGATTTTTTCAGAATGATGAAAATAATCTACGCAAGGTAATTACAGCAATAAGAAAATACCAGCCGGAAATTGTTTTGTGTAATGCGCCGGAAGACAGGCATCCCGACCATGGCAGAAGCTCAAAACTGGTATCGGACGCAGCATTTCTTGCCGGGTTAATTAAAATTGAAACATCGCAGGATGGACAAATGCAGGGAGCATGGCGCCCTAAATATGTGTTTCATTACATCCAGGACAGGTACCTGAAGCCGGATTTTGTAATGGATATTTCCGGCGCTTTCCAGCAGAAAATGAAGGCCATTCTTTGTTATACAACACAGTTTAATACTACTGATAACAGTGAGCCCCAAACATATATTTCCACACCAGACTTCATGGACGTTATACGCAGCCGCGCATTAATGTTTGGCAAACGTATAGGTGTAGAGTATGCCGAGGGGTATATTACAACTAAAATGGTTGGCTTTAAAAGCTTTGACGCCTTTATACAACATACCACCTGATTAAAAACAAATAGAATGTAGCCATAAGGCATTGAACATAAAAACTTTTTTAACTGATTTTGTTTTAAAATTATTAAATGCACACTCCTAAATTTTCTCACACCGGTCTCTCGTTTCACAGTGAACTGAAGAAAAGAATTAACGATTATTTTAAACATACAGGGCAATCGTCAACGGGTAATTATAAGTTATGGCTTAAAGCACTTTTCCTGTTAGTTGCGTGGATTGCGGTATATATAGATGCAGTATTTTTTACGCCCGGCACTTTATGGGCAGTTCTTGAATGTGTGGCTCTTGGCGGTTTAACGGCAGCTATTGGTTTTAATGTTATGCATGATGGTGCCCATGGCAGCTTTAGCAAATACCCGCTGGTAAACAAAGCTGCAGCGGTAACATTAGGTTTTTTAGGAGGAAGCCATTTTATATGGGATGTAAAGCATAACATGATTCACCATGCCTATACTAATATTGATGGCGTAGATGATGATATTGATGCCAAACCTTTTTTACGCATGGCGCCTACACAAAAAAATCATCCTGTTTACCGTTACCAGCACCTGTATTTTTGGTTTTTTTATTGCTGGTTGCATGCCTTTTGGATATTTTTCTCAGACTTCAAAAAATATTTTGTCAGAAAAATAGGGGATGTGCCTTTAAAAAAGATGAAGTTTATTGATCATTTTTGGTTTTGGGTATATAAGGTTGTGAGCTATACATTGTTTCTGATACTGCCGATTTATATGGTAGGTTTTTGGGATACCATTATAGGCTTCTTCATCCTGACATTTGTAGCAGGGTTTATATTAAGTATCGTTTTCCAGTTAGCGCATACTGTTGAACACACACATTTTCCTATGCCGGATGTAGTAACTGCAAAAATGGAAGATGAGTGGGCGATACACCAAATAAAAACAACAGCCAATTTCGCTACCCGCAATAAGGTAATTTCCTGGCTGGTTGGTGGCCTGAATTTCCAGGTTGAACATCACTTGTTTCCTAAAATCTCTCATATACATTACCCCGCAATTAATAAAATTGTAAAGCAGGTTTGCGTTGAGTTTAATGTAGCGTATATTGAGTACCCGCGCATGCATCATGCAGTAGCATCGCACGTAAGCTTTTTAAAACGTATGGGCAAGGGCCGGTAAATGCAGATATATATTAAACCCGGCTGTTAATATATTAACCGGTTGTTATCAACATGCAGGCTAAATACTATTTTTTTATTTTTGCACCTTTAAATTGTAAGCATGTCAAAAGTAAAAATCGGTTTGGTGCAAATGTCATGCACGGCTGATAAACAGGCTAACCTTAATAAAGCAATATTAAAAGTGCGTGAAGCGGCTGCAAAAGGGGCCCAGGTAGTTTGCCTGCAGGAGCTATTTACATCGCTATATTTCTGCGATGTGGAAGACTATAACAATTTTGCGCTGGCAGAAGCAATTCCCGGTCCTTCGACAGAGGTACTATGTAGTGTGGCAAAAGAAGCGGGTGTGGTAATTATTGCCTCGCTATTTGAAAAAAGGGCACAGGGCATTTACCATAATACCACCGCAGTGCTGGATGCTGACGGTGCATATTTAGGCAAGTACCGGAAAATGCACATACCCGATGACCCGGCCTACTATGAAAAGTTTTACTTTACTCCCGGCGATCTGGGTTATAAAATATTTAAGACAAAATTTGCCACCATTGGCGTTTTAATCTGCTGGGATCAATGGTATCCCGAAGCTTCACGTATAACAGCATTAATGGGTGCTGAAATTCTATTTTATCCTACCGCAATAGGGTGGGCAACTTCGCAGGATGCCTACACCAACGATGAACAATACAATGCCTGGCAAACTATACAGCGTAGCCATGCTGTGGCCAATGGTGTGCATGTGGTAAGTGTTAACCGTGTTGGTTTTGAACAAAACGGTGCTATGAAGTTTTGGGGCGGCTCGTTTGTGGCTAATCCTTTTGGCAACCTGTTATATAAAGCATCCCACGAAGAAGAAGAAGTGGCAATAGTGGAAGTTGATACTGCTTTGTCAGACAAATACCGCACGCACTGGCCCTTTATGCGCGACCGCCGCATAGACAGTTACCAGCCGATTACCAAGCGATATATAGACGAAGATTAATTACCAGCCATTGTTTACTCAAACTACTTTAACGCATGCTTTCTAATACTCCTGCAGAACTGGGCTACTTCTTTCCCGCTGAATTTGCCCCCCACAGCGCAACCTGGTTATCATGGCCGCATAAAGAAGCAAGCTGGCCGGGCAAGATTGATACAATTTTTCCGCGCTATGCGGAATTTATAAAGTACCTGTCGCTAAGTGAGAAAGTGTGTATTAACGTAGTAAATGAAAAAATGCAGGAGTTTGCATTAGCTCACATAAGTGCAGCGGGCGCAGATTTAACCAACATAAAATTTTTCTTACATCCCACCAACGACGCATGGTGCCGCGATCATGGCCCTGCTTTTCTCATCAACCCGAATGCAGATGAAAAAAAAGTGATTGTTGACTGGGGCTATAACGCATGGGGCGGCAAATACCCGCCTTTTGACCTGGACGATGTTATACCTACACTTATAGCAAAGCAATTAGGATTACCCGTGTATTACCCTGGTATTGTAATGGAGGGAGGCAGCATTGAGGTAAACGGTACGGGAACATTAATAACATCTACCGCATGTTTACTTAACCCTAACCGAAACCCGCATTTAAACCAGCAGCAAATAGAAGAATACCTGTGCGGCTATTATGGCCAGCGGCAAATATTATGGGTGGATGAAGGTATTATTGGGGATGATACAGATGGCCATATTGATGACACCGTTCGCTTTATAAACGAAGATACCGTGCTTACTGTAGTAGAAGAGAATGCAGGCAGTGAAAACTATACATTGTTACAGCATAATCTAAGACAGTTGCAGCAAATGCACCTGCTGAACGGCAAGCAACTAAATATTATCGAACTGCCGATGCCGGATGAAGTAATATACCAGGACCAGGTGCTACCTGCATCCTATGCTAACTTCTATATTAGCAATAAATATGTTATTGTACCCACTTTCAGGTGTGCCAAAGACGACAAGGCATTGCAGGTAATTACAGGCTGTTTTCCCACGCGCGAAGTGATAGGCATTGATTCTGCAGATATCATCTGGGGCTTGGGCAGTTTTCACTGTTTAAGCCAGCAGGAGCCGTTGGTATAGTTAAGGCATTATTATTATATACCTCTAAGCGCCTGTTCAAGATCATTTAATATATCTGAAATATTTTCCATACCTGTACTCAGGCGGATGAGGCCGTCGGTAATTCCATATTCAAGCCGTTGTTCTCTTGCCACGCCAAAATGGCTCATAGAGGCAGGGTGGGAGATAAGAGTGTCAACTGTACCCAGCGACACTGCACGCGTACACATTTGCAGCCTGTCAATAAAACGCTTACCAGCTTCCAGGCCGCCTTTTAGCTCAAAACTCATCATAGCGCCCGGGTGTTTCATTTGTTTATGGCATGTGGCATAATCAGGGTGAGATTGTAACCCGGTGTAATTTACCTGTGCTACTGCTTTGTGGCTGGCTAAAAAATCGGCTACAGCCATAGCATTACTGCAATGGCGTTCCATGCGAACCTCCAGCGTTTTCATACCATTAATCAATAGAAACGCGTCAAAAGCGTTGCTGTTTCCGCCCAGCAGCTTATACCATTTATAAGCTTTGCCATTCATAAACTCAAGATCTTTACCTACCAGCACGCCGCCAATGGCGGTACCATGCCCGTTTAAAAATTTAGTGGTGGAATGAAATACAAAATCCACATCGTACAAAAACGGCTGCTGCAGGTAAGGTGTAGCAAAAGTATTGTCAACAGTAACAATTAAGCCATGCTGTTTTGCTATCTTGCTCACGGCATCAATATCCACGCATTGTATGGTAGGGTTAGCCGGGGTTTCAATGTGTACCAGCTTAATGCCGGAATTGTTTTTTATTATATCCTCAGCTTTATCCAGGTCACGCAGGTCCGCTATAATTGTTTTTATACCATTCTGCCCTAGCACTTTGTGCAGAAACTCGTGTGTGCCGCCATACAATGAAAAATGAGACAGTACGGTATCCCCGGCGCTTAAATTGCTCATGAACATGGTTGTCATTGCGGCCTGCCCGCTTGCATGCAAAAATGCTTTCAACTGCAGGCGGTTACCATCTGCATTTTTTATGTTAAAAGCTTCCATAGCAGCAATAGTTTCTTCTGCTACAGTAAATGTGGGGTTACCCCAACGGGTATAAATATAGCCGTCTTCCTGCCCGGCAAAACGTTTCATGCCCTGTTCGGCAGTGTCAAACGTAAATGTTGAAGTTGCATAAATAGGCGGCAGGTGCGATGCTTCGCCAAAGCTTTTATTACCACTATGTATTGCTATTGAACTAAGACCTGTTAAAGGAAAATTTTCAGTCATTGTATCAACATTTTATAAATCCTTTGTTTATTATTTGGGGCTGGTTATAATTATTGCATAAGCCATTTGTAAAAAACAGGAAACTCCCGGCGCCAGTATTTTTCACTGTGCTGCCCCAGCGGGTCAGTAAGTTCAGTTACCTCGTATTGGTTTTTACTGTTGATTATTTTTATTATTTTCTCCATATCGCTTACCATCGTTTCGCTTTCTTTTTTACCGGCATAAAAAAAGAAGCGCTGAAAAGTATTCCATTTAGCGTTGGTAAGCTCCTGGCTTAATTGCGGGGCAACCCAAAAGGCAGGAGAAAAAATACCCGATGCTCCAAATACAGTGGGATATTTCATTTGTGCATATAAAGATATAAGGCCACCCATACTACTGCCTGCTATATAAGTATGTGTGGCGTCTTTAAGCGTCCTGTAATGCTGGTCAATAAAAGGCTTGAGTGTTTTTACGAGAAACTCGGTGTACTGCATACCTTCTCCTTTACCGTACTGGTTATTATCGTAAGGGTTATATTCAGTCATTCTTTTATCTTCGCCATTATCAATACCCACCACTATACATTCCTTGCCTGTTTGTTGCTGCAGGGTATCAAGGCATTCATCTACCCCCCATTCGCCAAATGGCGCAGTTTGTTCATTAAACAGGTTTTGACCGTCATGCATATATAAAACCGGGTACATTTTGCCCTGTAACTGTATATAACTTTTTGGCAGGTACACCCATACACGCCGGTAGCGGTTTAACTGCGGTATAAAAAAGGCTGTATCAATTACATGTACCTGCGCACTGGCAGTATTAGGCTTTGGTTTTTCAGGAAAATCATCTTTCCATCCTGCAATGGCTATATTTACTGTAGAATCTCCTGCAAGTTGAATATCCCTGTTGGCAATATCGCCGCCTTTAGCAGTTGACTCAACAGTTTTCCAGCTACCCCTGGTAAATTTAAACTGGTAATCACCAGCAGGTAAATCTTTCAGCACAATGGCTTTTCTGCCTCTGCCAAAAGGCTTTAACTTAAAGGTATCGTTATATGGGCTCCAGTTGTTAAAATTACCCGCCACATAAATTTCATCTAATTGCTTGGTAGCCACCCCTGTAACCACAAGTTTCAGGTAATACTGGCTTTGTGCAAAGCCAAACGCAAACACTAAAAAAAATAATAAAAAAAGCCTCTTCATTGGGTGAAAATACAAAAGGTAGATAATATAGTAACGGGATAGGATGTTAATAACTGAAAATGAACAGCCGGTTCTATACAAACGTTTGTTTTAAATTAAAAATCAATTAAGCAGGTAGTTAATGTTTGCGGGCACAGCCTTTGGCTGTTTTTTATAAAAATTACATAGTAACTTGCACCCTGTTTTTAAGGAGAAATACCATGACAGATCTTTCGATGTTCAACCCCAATGTTGCTGCAAATCCCGATAACAACATTTTCGGGTTGCCTTTTTCAGAAGAAGATGCAAGGGTTGTTCTGTTACCCGTGCCCTGGGAGGTTACAGTAAGCTGTGGAGCAGGTACGGCCAGGAGTGCCGAACATATTTGTAAGGCAAGTTTACAAGTGGATTTATTTGATGCTGATGTACCTAATGGCTGGCGCAAAGGTTTTTATATGCGTCCTGCCGAAATGAAGATATTGATGAAAAGCGACTACCTGCGCAAGGAAGCCGAGCTTTTTATGAATTATATATCAAAAGGTGAGGATGTAGATAAGAATAAATTCATGTGCAAAAGCCGCAAAGAGATTGATGAAGGAAGTGAAATGATGATAAACTGGGTGTACGAGCAAACTGCCGATTTGTTGAAAGCACATAAGTTAATTGGCCTTATTGGCGGAGAGCATGGAGTGTCAACAGGTTTTTATAAGGCGCTTGCAGAAAAATATAATTCTTTCGGCATATTGCAGGTAGATGCCCACTGCGATTTAAGAAAAGCATATAACAGGTTTCGTCATTCTCATGCTTCGGTAATGTATAACGCACTTACCAACCTGCCTCAGATAGAAAAACTGGTACAATTAGGAATAAGGGATTACAGCGAAGAAGAGTGGAACTACATTTGCAGCAGCAATTTTCGTGTTATAGCCTATTTTGACCAGCAGATAAAACAACGGCTGTACGAAGGGGAAACCTGGGGGCATATAACAGATGAAATTATTGGCCACCTGCCCGAAAATGTTTTTATAAGCTTTGACATTGACGGCCTTGATCCTAAGCTTTGTCCCCATACAGGTACTCCTGTTCCCGGCGGGTTTGAACTGGAGCAAATGATTTTTTTGTTTAAAAAGATAATTAACAGCGGAAGAAAATTGATTGGTTTCGACCTGGTGGAAGTAGGTGTAGGCGACAGCAACATTGACTCCAATGTAGCTGCCCGTATATTATGGAAGCTGTGCAATTACCTGGTAAAAAGCAATGATTAATATCGTGAAAAATACGGGGAGTACACCTCCTTATCACATTATTCTGAAGAATAAGGTTAATCCCCAATCCCTTGATAAGGCATCATTGTTTATATTGTTTACAGCTTTGGTTGCCTGTCTCGCAAGGGCCGTTTACTTAACAGCCACAATTGTTATAATAGTTTCTTTATTACTGCTTATTCTTACCGGGTGGTGGCTGTATGGTGTATTTAATAAAAAGCCAGCCAGCAGGTTTAGCGCGATAATAATTGCTATTACTGCGGTTTATTTTTTTATACAGCTTACAGGGCTGGGCTTTTTTATGGGAATTATGCTGGCACTGACTTTTTGGTTTGACAAAAGGCTGAAAAGAGAGCCCCATGTAACAATTTCAAGCAGCGGGGTAACAGTAATAACTTTTTTTGCATTGCCTTTTACCTGGCAGCAATTAAATAACGTAATAATAAAAGATGGCGTGCTTACGGTAGATACCAAAAGTAACAGGCTGATACAAAAAGAACTGGCAAATGATATAACCACTGCAGATGAAGCAGAAATTAACGAATTTTGCCGTTTGAATATTGCCGCAAACGGGGCCGGAGCGGTTTTATAAATAGCAAAATAATGTCATTACAGCAGTCACCATACCTATTGTATTCAGATGGCAAGGGAAATATTTTTGAAGATACCACGCTTTATGCTGTTGGCCGTGCAGGCTGGGATGCCTTTGAGATACCGGTGGATGACTGGATTGAACTGCCGGATGGCGGGAGCCTGTACGAATTGCCAGGCAGGCATGGTATTGGTATTGACGTGATTACCGGTGATATGCGGCTTTGTAACAAAGGATGGGCGGTAGCAGCATTTATACCGCCTGCTTATACCGGCTTATATATTGCAGCCTACGAAAAAACACGCGATGCGCCTACCTTACCGCTGTTTTGCTACACTGCGTCAGGGTGGTATAATAACAAGTTTTACGTACCGGCTGTACGGATTGAAAAGGACATACGGCAGGAGGCTGCGGGGTATAATACCGGCCTTATACAATCCGGCGCTTTGCACTTGCTTGAGGCTTATCCCCATAACCGCCTTGTAAGGCATTTAATGGATAATTGTTGCAATACCTATCATTGTCCTGCAGCAAGAAACTTGTCACTTGGCAGGTGGGAGTGCCCTGTACCTACATCGCCGGCATGTAACGCCAATTGCATAGGCTGCATATCATTTCAGCCGGCAGAGGAAACCATAGTATCAACACAGGACAGGCTTACGTTTAAACCCACGGCCGAAGAAATTGTTGAGTTTACCGTACCGCATTTAATAAACGCACCTTATCCTATTGTAAGCTTTGGACAAGGTTGTGAAGGCGAGCCGCTGCTAATGTGGGAAACTATAAAAGAAGCTATTGCAGAGATACGGAGGCATACGCCAAATGGCAGCATTAATATCAATACAAATGGTTCAAAACCGGCTGCGGTACGAGCCTTATGCGAGGCTGGTTTAAACAGCATTCGCGTAAGTACCAACAGTGCCCGCAAGCATATTTATACAGCTTACTACAGGCCAAATAATTATGAATTTGAAGACATTGTAGAGAGCCTGAGGGTAGTAAGGAGTTATGGAGGCTGGGCAAGTATAAACTATTTTGTTTTTCCGGGTATGACGGATAGCGTAGAGGAATATGAAGCTTTACGCAAACTGATTATTGATACGGACCTTACAATGATACAGTGGCGCAATTTTAACATTGACCCAGATTGGTACCTTGGCCAGGCGGGCGTAACCGATACTGGTGAGATGCTGGGAATTAAACAATTGATGGAATTGATACGTGAAGAATTTCCACGAATAAAATTTGGTTATTTTAACCCTTCAACAGAACGCATAAAAGGCAATTACGAGTTTGATTTTGCCCATTAAGGCAAGTGTCCTGCTTTGCCGGTATATAATATTGTAATTTTTTTGAAACACCTTTTTGCTGCTGACACAGGGCTGTCACTACTCCATGGTTTCTTTGTGTTCTAAAACAAATAACCATGGCACAATTAATCCCGATGTTTTTAAAGGAAATGGAGCAAGAAGCAGTAACTACCCGCAAAATGCTTGAACGTGTACCGGCAGAAAAGTTTAGCTGGCAGCCCCATCCTAAAAGTATGACACTGCAAAGACTGGCAACACATGTAGCCGAACTACCCGGATGGGTAAGCATGACAATTAATACCAGCGAACTTGATTTTGCCAACAATAACTACAAGCCGAAAGTAGTTAGCAGCATACCAGAATTGCTGGAATACTTTGAAACCGGCCTTGCTAATGCTAAAGCAGATTTGGAAAAAACCAATGAAGAAGCTTTGAATGAATTGTGGACATTGCGCAATGACGATAAAATATTCTCCGTGCGGCCAAAGCATGAAGTAATAAGAATGTCGTTTTGCCAAACTGTACACCACAGGGCGCAATTAGGCGTTTTTCTGCGATTGCTGGATGTACCGATACCCGGAAGCTACGGGCCAAGCGCTGATGAACACGAAATGTAGCTTTATAATAAATTGATATTGTAACAAGGGAGGGCATGTAAACAAGTCCTTCCCTTGCTTAATAAACCAAGACTATCTCGGTACTCCCACATTTTTATCGGCAGGAGGAACCCTTATTGAATCCTCCTTATTAATGGGTTGCTTTTCAACCGGGAAATCGAAAGAGTAAGATATGCTGGCACCCTGCCTTAACCTGCGCCCTATACCGCCGCCAGTGCTAACATCAAGACTGCTTTTATTAAATACAATGGCCCTTAGCTGGGTACCCCTGTACGCGTTGCGCGAGAGCAGTATTTGTAAAGAAATATCGGGCAGCCACTGGAAATTACCCGACTGTACCGCAGAGGCGTTGCTGATATTAAAATCAAAGCCGCTGCCTACAGTAACAATAAGCTTACCGTTAAGCAAGCTTTTATTCAGCTTCAAATCAATATTCTGCCTGTCGAGCCGGTTACTCGAACCTCCCGCACCCAGTTGAGAGCTGCTGTAGGTAGAAGCGCTTACATTAAAGTCAAAGCCCAGCCTTGAAAATACACCAGCTACCATCCTGTTCACCTCATCACTTATTTTTTGAGAGATGGTGTTAATGCCGGCTGAGCGTACAAGATTATCGTTACCGCCGCCAAGGCCTTCGCCATAAGGTGCAAACGAACCAAATACAATTAACCACGTAACCTGTTTAAGCTTTTCATCAGGTTCTGAATCGAGGCGCTTTAAGAACAACCTGAAATTCTGGTCATTTTTAATAGCTGATTCCTCCGGAAAATCAATGGAAAAAGTTATGTTGGGCTTGGTAAGTTTTTGGGTAAGATGCGCTATTACATATACATCTCCTCTATATGCTGAAGCTGCTCCTGATAACTGGTAAGCGCCATTACTTATAAGATCGTTAATGCTAACATTCTGGGCAGTGTATTGTGCAGTAATATTTATATTGGCATCATAAGGGTCTTTTGTCCACTCAATATAACTACCGGCACCCGGCAGCAGCACAAATGGTTTTTTTACCAGCGATTGAAAGTCGAAATTGTAGGTACCTCTTTCAATATTGTACCTTCCCTTCATTGTCATGCTACCGTTTGCAGGTATATTAATTTTCAATCTTCCATTGCCGGTAGCTTTTATTATGTCGCCGGTAAGCGCATCTAATATTACATCAATTTCAGCCTGGTTGTTGGCAGTAAGGTCAAGGTCAATGCTCAGTTTTGAGCGTGTTTCTGGTGCGGTTATCTCTTTACCGTAACGCTTAAACCGTATAAAATCAACCTCATCGCTTTCACGTTCATTGCTGGTAGGTATAAAAATATGTGTTGTATCGTTTACCTGCCCTACAATTGACATCTTCATATCCTCCTGCGGCCCCGTAAAACTCATACTTGCCTTACCCACGGCTTTTCCATAAAACTGCGGATTGTCTTTTGGTTTTGTATCAAGCAAAAGCATTTTGTTGGTTGACATGTTAAAGTCAAACCGCATGTTTTTAAATCCTTTTTCATAAAGGATGCCCCGAACAATGCCGGCATTATTGTTCTTGTCGTAAACAGTAAACTGGCCAAAATCAATACCGTCGCTTTTGAAGTTTATTACCGCAGAATCAATTGTATAACGAACCTGGGTATATTTAACAGTAAGCCCGGCATCCCGCAATGTAATGCGTCCTGATAATTGTGGCGAAGATGGATTGCCGCTGACAGATAGGTCGCCAGAGGCTGTACCGGTTATATTGCCAAAAAGATCGCCCAGGAATTCATTCAGCAAACCTATTTTGGCTCCTGCAAAGTGTCCTGTAGTAAATAAGGGGGATATGGCAGAGTCTTTTGTGTTATAATTGCCGGTTATATTAAAATGATAATTTTCGTTGTCACTTTTCACGTCAAATCCAACCTTACCGGTTTCATTATCATAATTGGCAGTAAGATTTACCACCCCTACAGAGTCATCGTTTAACCTGAACTGGTCTGCCCGCAGTGTAGCATCGGCACTAAACTTGTTAAAAAAGTCGCGGAGTAAAACAGTGCCGTTCGCTACCCCCTCAATTCTTGGCTGGCGGGTAAATAAAGGTACAATATCACCTATATTTACATCCTTCAGGTTTACTACAAGATTGCTTGAATTTTCCTTGTCTGTTTCAACTGAAATTTCCTGGAAACCCTGCGTAAATTTTACATTGCTTGCAGAAGCGAAATCTTTTTTTATTATTAGCTCACCTTGCTTTTCAAGGTTCCATTTCTTTTCATTCAGCACAAAGGATGAAGGACTAAAGTCAATATGCACACCATCAGGCATAGTTACAACCTCCGCATTCAAATCAGCGTTATTTAAGGTTGTGTTGGCACTGGTGGCAATATGTACCACCGACTGATCATTTGCTGATTGTATATTAATGGTTGAATTTGGGAAATACAAACTGTCGCTTACATAAATACGGCCGATGGCGCCGCTAATGGTTAGCGCATCATAATTGCCTTTGCCTCTTATTTCGGCATCCTCCAGCTTATATTTGCCATACCTGGCCTCAGGAAGTTCAACCAGCAGGTTAAAACCAGAATCGTTGGTATTAACGCTTCCAACAATATGTGCATCGTTAAGGCCGGAGAGGTTGGTATCTATCAACCGTGCATATTTATCAAAATCCCTCGTGTGTATTATTACTGCAAAATTTTGGTTTTGCGCTGGTATAACCGGCGGTTCAATATAAGAAGGGTAGTAGCGGCTAAGAAAAGTTTGAAAGCTTTTGGGCAGGTCGAGGATACTGTATTGCCGCCCGATAACTTTAACATCAAACTGATTACTTACAGCACTAAGTACCTTTCTATTAGCTGAATCAAGATATGCTGTTACACTTAACGAATCAAAGTCAAGCTTTGTGCTGTCGTGTTTAAGAATGGCGTTTAACAACTTCGCTGATCCCAAAAACTCATCTATATTATGCCCTTTAAAATTAAGGTCAAATAACCCGGTTAGCTGGTAGTTATCTTTGGTAAAGTTCAACTGTTTAAGATTAGCAACTTCCAGGTCGCCCAATATGTTAAATGCCGGCTCGTTGCCTGTAAGATCAAGTTCAATGTGGCTGGTAAAATCAAAATTAGCATCGTCAGCTTTAAAGTCGCCGTTAAATTTTCCCTTTTGTATATCGCCGTTAAATGTAAGCTTCGAGTAAGTGTACCCGTTAAACTGCAGGCTATCGAAGTTGCCGTTTACTGTTGTTTTTATTTTATCAAGGTCAAAACTATAGCCGTCAATATCTCCGGAAAAACCAACAGTGCCAATATCTTCTGAATTAATAAACCGTCCAATATCAAACTGGGTGGTTTTTAAATTGCCTTTATATACCGGCTCCCCGTGGCGGGGAATACCCAATGTAAGCTTTGTATATATTCCGCCAAGCATGGTGCTGAAATTACCATCAAGGTTATAGCTGGTAAGGGTACCGCCTACCTTACCGCGAAAAAGTACATTGCCCAGTGCCGCAAGGTTTGGCTGTGTTATTTTTCTTATAGATGGGGCGAGGAAAGAAATTTCGTTGCTGTTTGTTTGAATAACCGCATTAGTAATATTAATACTTGTTGAATTTACCTCCGGCAACCCCTTCATGTTAACGTCGCCTGAAATGTGGGTATTACCGCCTGCCCTTAAAAATAGATCTGTAATTTTAAAATTACTTACCGTGCCCAAAAACTTCCCGCTTAGGTTTACAGTTCGTTTCCAGTCAGCCAGGTCGGGTGCAAAAAAAGCAATATCATCAGAATTTACTTCCGCGTTATGAAAATGTGCATCCATTACTACGTTGTCAACATATTCGCCAAGGTCTTTGTTAAAATCCTTAAACCGCATGGCAAAATAATCGGTAATGGTAGTTTTTGGGGTTTCAAGCCTTAAATTTTTAAACTCCATTATGCGGGGAGTAAGCCTAAAGGCAGCCTTTAATTTCTTAAGATCAAATCCGCTGCGCTCCTTTGCTTCAATATTTATTGATGCCTGCATGGTGTCTTTTATAAAGGTAAAGCTGTCTATAGTAGCCATTAGCTTGCCGGCCTTTATATAGGACCCGTTAAAAACACCTTTCTCCGTTTTTTCGCCACGTTTAAGGTTGCCGAAAAAACCATTGGTTAATTTGATTGATTTAATTTTTGCAATTATACCGGCAGGATTAAAATAGAGGCCCGTATCTTTAATGCTTTCGGCACCTTGTTCTTCCGGTCCGCGCCCGTCAAAGTTTTCAATAGTAACATACGGTTTGTCAAGTTCGATGGAATTAATTACAAAAAGCTTTTTACCTATATCTATGGTATCAGCGTCCAGCAGCAGGCTACCGGCTTTAATAACCATTTTATTACCACTCCACTCGTCATTTTTTATATAGGTAACATTTTTAAAATCTACCTTTTTTAAGTTGAGCTTAATACTTTTACCGGATGTGTCTTTTTTTGTTGTATCTGGCGACGAAAAATAATCGGCAAGAAATTGATAATTCCATACCGAGTCTTTTCGCTGCTGTTTAATTACGGCATCCTCAAGGCCTATATATTTAAGGTCAACGCTGTTTCTAACAAAAAACCAGTCAGTAATACGAACTTTTACAGCGCCCGCAAATAAAAGTGTATCTTTTGCATGGTCGCGTACCAAGACAGTATCAAGGTCCATTTTATCAAACAACGAGAAGCTTACATGCTTAACAGATACTTGTGTTTTAAGGTTACGTGAGAGGTCTGCGGTTACGCGTGTTATAATAAGATTTTGTACATAATCAGTTTGTACCAATAACCATGCAAGCAGCAAAAGAGCGATAAGAAATGTGAAAATACGGCGTGCTATTTTAAAAAAATACATTACAGTAATAACTGCAAGTATTACCAGGGGCAAATAGTTCCAGGTAGCAAAAAACCACCATGCACACAGCAATGCAATAAACCCCAGCAGCCACCAGCCTGTTATTTGTAAAAGCTTTTTCGTAATGTTTATTTAAGGGTAAAAATAACAAATAACGCCAACAAGCAAATACAATACCAAATTATGTAACAGGAAGTTATGAAAACCGTTATACCCGTCAGGGAATCTCATATATACTCTCTTACAATTTTATTTTTGCTGCGGGAGCCTGGTTAATTATATGCCGGGTTTGCTTCCAGTGCAGTAATATCAGCACCTGCGTAATTCTTAACAACATTGTACAGTGTGTCTCTTTCCACCGGCTCTCTTTTTGCCTGCTTAATAAGTGTTACAAGTTGTGCGGTGCTTAGGGCAGGTGTTTGCTCCTCGCTGCCGGCCATGCTGTATATTTTCGTAGTATCATCAATGGTACCGTCAAGATCATTTACGCCAAAACTTAACGTAAGCTGGGCGTTTTGCCTGCCCAGCATTGGCCAGTAGGCTTTAAGGTGCGGAAAGTTATCCATGTACAACCTTGCAATGGCATACAGTCTCATGTCTTCTATTACCGAACTTTCCGGCACATTGCTCATTTCATTATCGCCATTCCTGAACTTGAGAGGGATAAAGGTATTAAAACCATGCGTCTCATCCTGCAGTTGACGCAGGCGTTCCATGTGATCAATGCGATGGCGGTATGCTTCAATATGGCCATACAGCATAGTAGCGTTGCTATGCATGCCAAGCTGGTGTGCCGTTCTATGTATGTGCAGCCACCCGTCGGCATCTACTTTGTCATCGCATATTTGGGTACGTACCTCCGGGTGAAAAATTTCAGCGCCACCACCCGGCATCGAATCCAGGCCAGCCTCATGCAAAAGTTTCATGCCTTCCTCAACACTTACCCTGGCTTTACGAAACATATAGTCAAGTTCAACGGCAGTAAAGCCTTTTATATGCAACCCCGGCCTGTGGGATTTTATTTTCTGCATCAGCTCAATAAAAAAATGCATGTTCATTTTAGGGTGAACACCGCCAACTATATGTACTTCAGTAACAGGTTTACCATCATAGCCTTTAACTATATCCAGCATTTGGTCAAGGCTTAATTCCCAGCCTTCTTCCCTGTGTGCATACAGCCTGGAATAAGAACAAAATTTGCAAGAAAAAACGCAAACATTGGTAGGCTCAATATGAAAATTGCGGTTAAAGTAAGTTTTATTGCCATGCATCTGCTCCCTTACCCAATTTGCCAAAGCGCCAACATAAGGCAGCGGTGCTTCTTCAAACAGTAATACTCCTTCATTAAAGTTAATTCTTTTACGTGCCAGTATCTTTTCACCAATGCTCCTTAATCCTCCATTGTCAACAGCGGCAACTACCTGCTCAATACCTGTATTCATGCTGCAAAGATAGGTTGTTTGTCGATTGGATAAAGGGGATGACGCGCGCTGATTGGTTTGTTCAGCGCCGTTAAATTACTACTACATAATTATCCCCGCAATGGTAGCAGAGAGATAAGATGCAAGTGTACCGCAAAACAATGCCTTCATACCAAGTTTGGCAAGGTCGCCTTTTCGTTCGGGAGCTATTTCGCCAATACCGCCAATCTGCATGCCCACACTGCTAAAGTTTGCAAAACCACATATAGCGATTGTGATAATAAGCAGGCCCTTGTCAGTGAGGATAGGCACGTGCGAGGAGAGCGATTTGTCAGTAAGGTTTTTGAAAGCAATAAACTCGTTAATGGTAAGTTTTTGCCCCAAAAGAGTGGCTGCGCCGCCAACATCCTGCTGGGGAATGCCCATGGCCCAGGCAAAAGGATAAAATATTTTGCCAAATATCCAGTCGAGTGTAAGGTCGAAATGAGGGTTAAAGATATGACCTGCCTTTAAAAGAAGATAATTGAGCAGGGCTATTAAGGCCACAAAGCCAATTATCATGGCTATAACATTCATGGCAATTTTAAAGCCATCGCCGGCGCCGTGGGTAACGGCATCAATAATATTTTTATAGCCGCTTTTTACTTTCAGTTTCACTTTACCCATGGTTTGGCTCTCTTCGGTTTCGGGATATACTATTTTTGAAATCACTAAAGCCCCCGGTGCTGCCATAAGGCTTGCAGTTAGCAGGTTGGGCGTAATGTTCATACCTGCTGCTGTGCCCATATTTGAGTATATTATAAGGATGCCGCCGGCTATACATGCAAGGCTGCCGCTCATGCTGGCCAGCAGTTCGCTCATGGTCATGGTGGCAAGATAGGGGCGTATCATTACCTGTGCTTCCACCTGGCCTACAAAAGCACTGGCAACATTACTTAGCGCTTCTGCACCGCTAACGCGCATTACCACCCTCATAATACGTGCTATAAAAGCTACCAGGCGCTGCATTACGCCGAGGTAATAAAATATAGCCACCAGTGCACACACTAATACTATAGTAGCAGTAATATTAAAAGCAAATACCAGTACATTGCCAACAGCATAGTTGCTTACAGCTCCATTTGGCTGCTGCACTGCTATACCACCATAAACAAACGCAGCGCCCTGCCTTGAAAACATCTCCAGTTGCTGCATACCCCTGCCCAGCAGCCTAAAAAAATTCTGAACGAATTCTACTTTAAAAACCAAGACACCGATAAGCACCTGCAGTAGTACGCCGCTGATAACAAGGCGAAAATTGATTTTTTTTTTGTTGTTTGAAAATAAGTAAGCTAAACCGAGGATAAGCGCAATACCAATTAAACCCTGGAAACGTTGCATAAGCTGTTAGTAATGTGTAATTTTAGGATAAATGAAGATAGGTAAATTATTAATTGATTACCTAAATGTTAACTGCAGGCTTTTAATCTCTTGCTTTATGTTATCCCGCGCCTGCAGCTCATATAGATTAAAAAAATAATCTGTTTTAAAGATGGCTGCTGTACTGAGAAATTGTTGCAACACTTTTTGCCTGCCGGGGTTATACAGGCTATCAGGATAAACCAAGTATTCCTGCCTTATTTGGGCTGCGTATTCATTGTACGTTGCATGGCTTTTACCTAAAATGCCGGTATCTGCATCTGTAAAAAGGTCTGTATCCGTATCACCCGTTTTATTGTGAAATTTGGTAGCTGCTATTTGTAACATGCATTGCCTAACTTTACAAGCAGGCACATTTGCCGCTTCAAGTTTGCTTTTGGCATAGCCCGCACTTAACTCTTCGTTATCGTTTATCAAAACATCGTATACTATATCGTGGTAACAAATTGAAAAGATGATAACATCCCAGTCTTGTATTACATCCCGGCAAGGCAGGAGTTCAAGCAGCAAGTTTTCCAGGTGGGTTATATTATGGTACTGTCTTGTTTTTGCCGTATGGTTTTGGTATATATCGGCCCAAAGAGTGTTTGCCACAGTTTCATCTCTGTTGTAGTGGCTTAGTGCCTTGCAGAAAGCTTCCTTTAGCATGTGACATAAATTAGCTGCTAAATTATTAAAGTCCGGTTATTTTGGAGCCAGCTATGGGTCAGCAAAAATTATTAAAACTGTTTTACTGAAGCAAGGTTGCCGGTATTTGTGTAATGAGTCGAATTCTTATGTGCTTATAATATACTTCAGCGCCCTCACTCTGTATTTGTAATTTTCCTTTTGTAAGAGGATAAGCTTTGCCATTATCCCATTGCTGCGATTTGTACAATATCATCATTACCTTTCCATTTACAACATGTACACTGGTATCACCATGGCAGTAAAGATCAATTGTATTCCATCCTCCCGCAGGTTTTTCCGAATCACCCTTTTTTATGCAATGCCTTCCAACATTTGTTTTATCCCTGAAGGTAAGCAGCGCCGCACCGCGCCTGTACACGTACTCACTATCATTTATCTTATCAGCAGGTATTTCTTCGAAACCACCTGCTACACCCCAATAGTCACCCACATTGCCCTGTTCCACCTGGAACTCCTGGCTACGCATCCAGTTACCGTAGTCGGTGCCATCCGGCCCCGTACAGAAATATAGCAGCCCGCTGTCCTTAGGCTTACCTTTTTTTGGCCCCCAAGTATTTTTGCCCCACTTAAACATTAATTGTACATGGAAATTTTCATATTCGGCTTGTGATGTAATAGCACCAAATCCTTCACCGGAAATACGTATAACTTTTTGGGCGCCATCGTTTACAACGCTAAAAACATGGTTTGGATCATTATTTAACCCCAAAGCAGGCGTACGTTTACCGTTGACATCGTAACCCGGCCCAAGGTATGTATTCCATCCTGTAAGATCCTGTCCGTTAAACAAGTTTGTCCACTCTTTTTTTATTGCGGTTTGTTTTTTAAACCCGGTAGTTATGCAAATAAACAGGGCAACCAGCATTATATTTAAAAGTTTTGGCATTACAGTATTTTATTGTAAGGTAACCCAGTTTAGGTTTACGTAATTATACTAATATAAAACTGGTTAACTCATAAAATAATGAGCTACCGGGCCCCATTTCGCAGCATCCCAACCATTGCAACTATCAATGCCAGGCTTTGCAATCTTTATTCTTTACACCTGCTTGTTGTAAGCCGGAAGAAAGTAAATTTTGCGGGAATGCTTTCTGCGGAGTCAACAAATCCCCTGAGAGCAAAAATGCCTATGTATTTTGGCTTCATTTCAAAATCACGCGTCACAATTTCCCTGAATGCGGTAGTGGTGCTTACGCCATCGGCAAATAACATGCGATATGTATTGCCCTGCTTTTCTATACGAAGTGCTGAATGGTCGAGGCTATGCAATATAACCGGGATTTTTACAGCACTGTCAAGGTTGATAATTGTTGATTGTGCTATTTCCTCCGGTTTACTATAATTACTGCCCAATGAGGCAACAGCCTGAATGATGATTTTTTTTGACAGCGGCAGGCCACCCATATAATCATTATAGGCTATTGACAAACGTATAGTGCGGCCTTTAAAAACTGTATCTTCCATCAGCAATATACCGGCCTGCTGCCAGTTTTGATGCGGCATAAACTTTTCAAGATGCACTTCCGCCATAAAGCAATCACCTGGTACCGGGCGCAGCAGCAGGTTTTTTATGCCGGGGTTATTAAGCGTATCTGGCCAATTATCACCCTTTAATGTAAACAGGCTGAGAACACCTGGTGTTTCATCCCGCCTGTTCCAGTAAGCAGTATCTTCAGTCTTTATTATCCATCCTTTAGCTGTTAACGTATCGGTGCTTACATTGCTGAAATTATCAGCAAAATCCGTGTTACTGCGTTTATTAAAAACCAGCCATGCTATAATAATTGCCAGCAGTATAACTGCCGTAATTATATTTCCTGGCAAATTGTTTTTATTAACCGGTGTATTTGCTGTTGTAGCCAACGTTTCAGCCTCTTTAAGCCTTAAAAACTTGTCCTTATAAGCATACCAGTAAGGATAATGATTTTCAAATTTTTTTCTTTTCAGTTCATCAGTATAAGGGGCATCCAGTACATAACGTGCCAAAGTATCTAAAGTAGCGGGCGAAGGGTTTTCCTGTTTGCCGGGAGATTCATTTAATACATAAGCTGAATAATTCTTAATACTCTTAAACCCTATTATCAATCCCGTTTTATCAATAATAGTATTGCAAAACAACTTGCTTTCAGTTTCAGTAAGTGTAGCAGTAAGGGGTTGGCCAAAACACTTTTCGCATGCATCTTTAAAAAGCCGCACAAATGCCTTGTTATCTAATTCATTCATAATAAAAATCTTATGTATTTCTATTAGGCTAAACTGTATAATTCCGCCTCATTTCTGTAACAATTCCGCAGCTTGTAAAGGTCTTATCCCACATTTATCCCTGTTAGCAAAAATGGTTGCATTCTTTAAACGTGTTGGTTTCAAAATTATTAGCTGCATCTAACAATTTAATGTGAAAAATATGAAAAATTTCGTAGTTATTGTTGCCTGTTTTCTTTGTTATACTGTAACAGCCCAAAGCGTTCAGTTGCATTATGATATGCGCCACTGGGTTGACCCAAAGTATAACGTCAAAAATTTTCCTGTTATATATATGGAGTATTTTAAAAACCAGGATTCAGGCAATTGCTTTATAAAACCTGGTTCTATTTTATTTAAAATGGAGGCCGATTTGTATGGCGAACAGCATAATATAGGAAAAGGGTATATGCAGGTGGCCCAAACCCTGCGCATGTGGCAGCCCAAAGTTTTTTTGCACCTGTCGTATAGCGGCGGGCTGGGGGTAACAGAACCCAAACAATATAGCTATTATATTACCAACACCTTACAGGTGGGTGCACAATACACATTTTCCTGGCATGGTGCTATACTTAGTACAGTGCTTGACTATAAATATGTATCATACAGCAAGCCGAGCAATGACTTTATTTATACGCTTTACTGGTGGCGCGGGCTATACAATTACAGGGTTGAGGTTGCCGGGGATTTTTCTTTATGGACAGAAAACAAAAACCACGGCGATGATTACACCAAAGAGATGGAAGGCAAACGCTTTAGCTTTTTTGCAGAGCCGCAACTTTGGTATAACATTAGTAAACGCTTCGCCGCCGGCACAAGGGTTACCATGTATTACCATGTTAATACATGGGATAATGTATGGCAAGCATACCCAACGGTGGCCGTAAAATATAAATTATAAGACTTTGCTAATTATGCACCCACATGAAGGAGGTATTTTTCCTTAAAATATTCTTCGGCAAAAAGGCTTTCAATATTTACAATATTGGGCCGCAGGCCGCTTTCAAAAACTTCC
>DASZUX010000644.1:0-4521 GCA_035547455.1 Chitinophagaceae bacterium | reverse complement strand
ATGATTGGCGGTAGTACTGCGCTGCAAAAAGGGGCAGGGTATTATGCCGGCGACCTTAGCGGTATTACAGCCAAAAAGGTACCTTTTTGGTTTCAGCCGTTTTACAAACCGGGTAAAAAAATTGCCAAGGAGAAAGACTGGGATAAGAAGCTGGAGGAGATTGTAGAAAAAGCCCCCGAATGGGATATTGGCTTTATAGTAGGCGTGCCTGCGTGGATACAGCTTGTGATGGAAAAAATAATTGACCGCTACAGGCTGGACAATATTCATGAACTGTGGCCCAACCTGGCTTTTTATGTACATGGGGGAGTTAGCTTTGAGCCGTATAAAAAAGGATTTGAACGTTTGCTGGGTAAACCCCTAACCTATATAGAAACCTACCTGGCCAGCGAAGGCTTTATTGCCTACCAGGACAGGCAGCAGTTTAAAGGCATGCGGCTGGTAACTAATGAACACATGTTTTACGAATTTGTGCCTTTTAACCATAAAAATTTTGATAGCAACGGCGACCTTATACCGGGTCATGAATCGTTTATGATTAACGAGGTAGAAGAAGGTGTGGATTATGCATTATTGTTAAGTACCAGCGCCGGGGCCTGGCGCTATCTTATTGGTGATACTATACGTTTTACAGATAAATCGCGCTGCGAAATAGTTATTACCGGGCGTACCAAGCACTTTTTAAGCCTGGTAGGCGAACATCTTAGCGTTGATAATATGAACAAGGCGATAAATACGGTAAGCGCCGAATTAAATATTTGCATACCAGAGTTTACCGTGGCGGGAGTGCCCTATGGCAGTTTTTTTGCCCACCATTGGTATGTTGCCTGTAACGACCATGTAAATGCCGAAACCCTGCGGCTAAAGATTGACCAAAAGCTGAAAGAGCTTAATGATGATTATGCAGTGGAGCGCGGTTCGGCCTTAAAAGAAATATTACTGGATGTGCTTACCGAAGACCAGTTTATGGAATTTATGAAGGTAAAAGGAAAAATTGGCGGGCAACATAAGTTTCCAAGGGTGCTTAAAGGAAGCATGCTGGAAGAATGGAAAAGGTTTTTACAGGGAGAGCTTGTAGGCTGACAGGAGGGATTTTGCATGAAGAACGATATTACTAACCGGCAGGACATTGAATTGCTTATAAACCGGTTTTACGATAAGGTAAAGGTGGATGGCGTTATAGGCTATATATTTAACGATGTAGCAAGGGTTAACTGGCCCGCACACCTGCCTGTAATGTACAATTTTTGGGAAAGTGTAATTTTTTATACCGGCAACTATAATGGCAACCCAATGTTGCTGCACAGGCAACTGAATGCCAAAACGCCGCTAACCGCCGCTCACTTTAAACAATGGCTGCATATTTTTACTAATACTGTAGATGAATTGTTTGAAGGAGATAAGGCTGAACTGGCCAAGCAACGCGCAATGAGCATCAGTACTATGATGCAGGTTAAAATAGCACAGTCGTAATACAGCTTTTAAGCACACCAATATGCACCACCGGGGTTTACCGCTTTACCGCGTTTGTTATAGCGTAATTGCCGTTGCGGCGTGGTTTGCCGTTGGCCTGCAGGCGTACATAACAGTTAGCAGTTTACGAACGCTTATGTTCTTTCTCAGTTTTTTTACGGTGCTCAGTAATATACTGGTTGCCCTAACATATAGTACTTTATTACTTCTGCCGGCATCAAAAGCCGGTACATACTTTGGCCGGGCCAATGTACAGGCAGCCATTACATTGTATATTGTTGTAGTGGGGCTGGTGTATAATATTATTCTCAGGCAGTTATGGCACCCGGAAGGTTTGCAGTTACTTGCTGACAATTTATTGCATGTTATAGTGCCGGCAATGGTGTTGCTGTTTTGGATATTACTTGCCCCTAAGCACGGCCTTACCTGGGCAAATATCGGCGGGTGGCTTATATATCCTTTAATGTATCTAATTTATATATTAATCCGCGGTGCGGCAACCGCTCAATACCCTTACCCTTTTATTGATGTTATCACGCTCGGGTACCCTGCCATGCTGCTGAATGCAGGTGGTATTTTGCTGCTATTTCTGTTTTTGGGCTGTGTGTTTACCGGCGTGGCAAAGCTGTTGCAAAAAACAGCAGGTAAGCTGTATGTATTATTCATATAAAATTCTTTTTGCCGGTTAAACAATAATTCTACTTTTGTGCGGCAAACGTATTACAGGTGCCCGCCTTAATACAGCATTATATACCAAACTACAGGTTTATGAGCATCGTACTGGGCTAAGCAATTACCAGCCCCACTTTCACCACCAATTTGTATGCAGCATTTGCATGCTGCTGGGTTTTCAATTATTTGATGTATTAATTTATTACAATGACTACTCACACTCAACGAACGGGTGCGAAAAAAATATTTGCACTCATAAAACAAGCCCTTGCCGGCGGGGAACAGGATTATACCCAGGGCAGCATACGCCGTGCAGTTATTTTACTGGCTATACCAATGATGCTGGAAATGATGGGCGAATCAGTATTTGCCGTGGTTGATATATTTTTTGTCGGCCGTATTAACAAGCAGGCGCCTACCGCGGTTGGCCTTACCGAGTCGGTTTTAACCATTGTGTATTCGGTTGCCATTGGGCTAAGTATGGCAGCTACAGCACTTGTAGCCCGCAGGGTAGGTGAAAAAAATACCGATGCTGCATCCAGGGCCGCGGCACAGTGTATTTCATTCGCCATATTTATTACAATCTTTATAAGTATAGCAGGGGTAATATTTGCCCCCGATATATTGCACCTGATGGGCGCTTTACCCGATGTAGTAAGCAAAGGGGCTATATTTACCCGTGTTATTTTTGGCGGAAGCATCTTTATTATGCTGCTGTTTTTAATAAACGGTATTTTCAGGGGGGCAGGAGATGCTTCACTGGCTATGCAAAGCCTGCTGATAGCCAATATATTCAATATTGCGTTATGTCCCACGCTTATCAATGGCTGGGGACCTTTTCCAAAATTGGGCATTGAAGGCGCTGCTATTGCAACCACCACGGGCAGGTGCATAGGCGTGATGTATCAACTGTCGAGGTTGATGCTTAAAAAAGGCAAACTACGCATGCATATCAGGAACTTTTTGCCTGACTGGAAACTGCTCAAATCCATCGTTAAAATATCATGGACAGGCACATTCCAGTTTCTTGTCGGCTCACTTAGCTGGATGTTTTTAGCTATGATACTGGCGGGCTTTAAAAACACAGAGTTATTTGACGGTTACCAGGTGGCCATGCGCCTTATTATGTTCTTTATACTACCGGCATGGGGTCTCAGCAATGCGGTGGCAACACTGGTAGGACAAAACCTTGGGGCCAAACAGCCCGACCGTGCTGAAAAAAGTGTTTGGATTGTTACAAGGTATGTGATAGTATTCATGGTGCTGGTGTCTTTATATTTCCAGTTTGCAGCACAGCCGCTTATAGCGTTTATGAACCCTTATCCTGAAATACAGGCCTATACCCGCCAGGCTTTGCAGGTAATAAGCCTTGGATATATTTTTTATGGCGTGGCCATGGTAATGATGAATGTTTTTAACGGCGCAGGCGATACCAAAACCCCCACGCTGGTTAATATAGGATGTTTTTGGTTTTTTCAAATACCATTAGCGTACCTGCTTACTCACTACCTGCATGGCGGGCCGTCCAGTGTATTTTTTTGCATACTGGTTACCGAGGCCCTGGTATGTATTGTAAACATTATTATTTTCAGGCGCGGCAAGTGGAAAAAAGTAATAGTATAAAATTCAGCCGGTTTCAATATACTGGCACCATAATCACCAAAAATCAGCAATGCCGCCCGTTACGGCGGCATTGCTATTTATATAGTACCGGCACACTATTATTATTTCTCACCTTTTACAAACTTGGCATGATACAGGTTTGACGCTGTTGACAGCGTAATAAAATACGTTCCCTGCGCCAGCGGCTGCACCTGGTTTAACTTAAGCCGGTTAAAGCCTTTTGCAAGGGTTTGCTCTTTTGCAAATACCGTACTTCCAGATGCCGTCTGTATAGTAATGAAGGCCTTCTCTTCCTTGTCATTATTAAACTCCAGTATTAAATAATCGCTGGCCGGGTTCGGATATTGCTTTATCGCCCATAAACCGGTAAATTCAACTTTGCGAACCTGTGAGTAGCTGCTTCGGCCATTAATATCCACCTGTTTTAAGCGGTAGTAATTGGTACCGTGTATGGGCAATGCATCGGTAAACTTATACGTAATATTGCCGCTGCCCTGTTGTGCTTTTACAGCACCTATCCCTTGCCACGTATTTCCTTCTGCACTGCGTTCAATATCATAGTGGTCATTGTCAACCGTAACAGGCGATATCCACTGCAGCAAAACACCGGTACCTTGTTTTTGCAACGTAAAGTCAAGTATGCTGGTACTTAGTACCGTACATCCGCCCAGGGCAATGGTTGCATCTATGCTGCCGCTGCCTTTGCACCCGTTTGATTTGGTAATATTTACAGTATAGGTATCCTTAATTTTT
>DASZUX010000643.1:0-5922 GCA_035547455.1 Chitinophagaceae bacterium | reverse complement strand
AACTAAAAAAATACCTTGTTATATCCATGCTTATGCAGCCGGGTGTATATTATTTTCAATTTCCTGCGGCGCGCAATTGCAGTTATTTTTCCAGTTAGCATCATACCGCACAAAAAAACCGAGCCATACCCGCCTTGACAGGCGCATAAGCCATGGCTGCAATACCACCAGCAATGCAGCATTTATGCCAAGCCACCAGAATACCCTGTTGTCATTAAGCGAAAAGCCTATAAGCACCCACCACGCTATAAACGTTGCTACGGATAAGGCAACAGTTATGGCATAACTTACATAGCCTGTGCCGTAATAAAAGCCTCTCTCTATCTCCATACGCTGGCCGCAAACAGGGCATGTTTCAGGCATTTGCAAAAAATTTTTAGCGTATATTTTGCGGGATATAAACATGTGCCCCTGCCGGCAGTGCGGGCAGGTAGTTTTAAAAAGACTGGCAATAAATGTTGGATTTTTCTCTTTTCTAACGGCGCACATATAGAATATTTTAAGTGTTATAATACCAGGTTATACCACAAAACTATTCCCGTCTTCAAACCTTCTTCGTGACTTTTATCACACCTGTGTTACTCCTGCAATCCTGCAGTTACAATGCAGCAAATTAAAATTATCTGCAGCTTTTAAGATTGACGGCGGTAAGCCCGGCGTGTGATTTATGTCATATTTTATAATTGCTGCTGGTATCAACTTTGCCATATCAATTCCAACACAAAGGATTGATATATTTTTTTACAATAAAACGTTTGTATGGCTACTGAACACTATTATGACGTACAGGTTAAATGGAATAACGGCAGGATTGGCACATTAACCTCTGCCGTGCTTGATGATGCAATTGAAGTGGCGACGCCGCCGGAATTTACCAATGGTGTGCCGGGTATATGGTCTCCCGAACACCTGCTTGTGGCTGCGGTAAACAGTTGCCTGATGACAACTTTTTTGGCTATTGCAGACAATTCAAAACTCAATTTTACTTCCTTCATTTCAAAGGCAACAGGCAAACTGGAAGTGGTTGACGGGAAGTATATGATAAGTGAAATAACTTTAATGCCTGAAGTTGCCGTGCCTGGCCAGGCAGACTTGGAAAGGGCAACACGCGTGCTGCAAAAGGCCGAGGCCAATTGTCTTATATCCAACAGTGTAAAGGCAAAAATTATATTTAACCCAAGGGTTGTAACGGAGTTGCCGGAACTTGTATAATAATTAATATTTAAACAGTTTAAGAGCGTGCTTGCCCTTTTAACCTGCAGGGCAGAGATTTTTATTTATTTTCATGCGACAATTAATTTATTGCCGATGAAAAAAATAAGTAAGCTGCATATATTGTTTATAGTTACATTTTTTTGCTGCAGTGTTGTTATAAAGGCACAGCAGCAGTTTATTTCGCTTTACAAACAAAACCCACATTATTTTTCCTATCATAACAAGCCGGCCGTGCTCGTTACTTCCGGTGAGCATTATGGCTCAGTGCTAAATACAGATTTTAATTACAACACTTATCTTAATACGCTCGCCGCAGACGGCTTAAATTTAACCCGCACTTTTAGCGGCGCTTACTTTGAGCCCGGTAATGCTTTTAATATTTCACACAATACGCTTGCCCCTTCCGGGAATAATTTTTTATGCCCCTGGGCAAGAAGTTCGCAGCCCGGTTTTAAAAACGGGGGCAATAAGTTTGACCTTACCAAATGGGACGACAACTACTTTAACCGCCTGGAAGATTTTGTGGCAGCCGCCAGGCAACGGGGCATTATTGTGGAGTTTACTTTTTTCTGTCCATTTTACGACGACAGCCAGTGGCTGCTTAGTCCAATGAAAGACAGTAATAACATTAACGGCGTTGGCAATATTGCCCGTACCGACGTGTACACGCTTGATAAGAACGGCGGGCTGCTGGCCATACAGGAAAACATGGTGCGGAAAATTATTAGTGCGCTGAAAGACTATGACAATGTGATGTATGAAATATGCAACGAGCCTTATTTTGGCGGTGTTACTATTGAATGGCAGCATCATATTGCGCAGGTGATTACCTATGCAGAAAAAGATTTTCCCCAAAAACATCTTATTACTCAAAATATTGCCAATGAATATAAGAAAGTGGATGACCCGTTTAAGCAGGTATCTGTTTTTAACTTTCACTATGCCTGGCCACCTGTTACCATTGCCATGAACTATGGTTTAAACCGGGTAATTGGCAATAATGAGACAGGATTTCACGGCAATGCCGACAGCACATACCGCATGCAGGGCTGGCGCTTTATGCTTGCCGGCGGGGCTTTATATAATAACCTTGACTACTCCTTTGCACCCGGCAACGAAAAGGGCAATTATATTTATCCATCAACACAGCCCGGGGGCGGCAGTGCAGCCCTGCGCGGGCAGCTTGGGTATCTTAAAAAGTATTTGGAAAGCTTTGATTTTGCGCAAATGAAGCCTGACAGCACAGTAGTAGTGGGCCAGCCTCCTGCAGGCACTGCCATACAGGTTCTTGCACAGCCGGGCAAGCAATACGCTGTATATATTTACAAACAACTTACAAATGGCTTGCGGTTGCAGGTACCTAAAGGCAGGTATAACCTGCAATGGTTTAATACCCTTACGGGCAAATACAGCAACAAACAAACGCTGCAGCATAAAGGTGGCTACCTGCAGCTTGCTCCACCGCCTTATATTGAAGATATAGCGCTTAAGCTGGTTGCGGAATAAGATCCCGGGCATTACAGTGTATTATTGTTAATTTTAAATTAGTCCACCAAAATTGTAGAATACCTGGTTTGAAATTATTACCTTTGCACTTGTAACCACTATATTATGGCAATTACCGGCACACTGGCAAGCCCTGCTACAGCACAGGCAAACGAAAATAAAATAAGGCTTACCGCCTTATGGGTATTTATATTAACGCTGATTTCAATATGGGCTCCTTTATTGCCTGTGGCTGTTTTTTTATCAGCAGACTTTTTTTTGCGTGCATTTGGTTTTGGCAAATACAGCCCGCTTAGCTGGTTAAGCAATGTAGTGGTAAGTGCCCTTAGTCTTGGCAATAAACCTATTTATTTTGCACCTAAAATATTTGCCGCACGTGTTGGTTTTGTACTGGCATTAGTTGCTGTAGCAGGGCTGCTTTTGCAGGCAGGCACTATTGTACTGGCAACCTATATTATATTTTCGTTTTTTGCCTTTTTAGAATCTTTCCTGGGTTTTTGCGCCGGCTGCTATGTGTATTACTTATTGACACACATTAAATTGATAAAGCCTTAAACACTGCCTTACTCTTGCGGAAAGTTAGCCCTTATTACCTCTGCAAGCATCTCAGCAGTAAGTGGCTTTGTAATAAATTTTTTAATATCCGTATTTTGCTCTCCTTTCTCACGGTCGTCCGGGTTAAGGCTGGTTGTAAGCATTGCTATAACAATATGCGCCTTTTGCTCAACAGGCAGTATTTGATATTCTTTTAAAAAATCCCAGCCAGACATACCGGGCATATTAATATCTAAAAATACAATCCCGGGCTGCGGGTATTTGTCAAGCCGGGAATACTCTCCTTTACAGGTTAAATAATCCAGCGCCTGCCTTGCATCAGCAGCTAACTGCACATGAACTTCAAGCCCCGTTTTTTTTATAGTGTAACTGTTTACAAAATTGGTGGCTTCGTCATCGTCAACCAGCAGTATACATTCCAGCCCCTTAACTTTCATGACTATTAAAATTTGTGTATAGTAAAATAAAAAGTGCTCCCCTGCCCGGGTTCCGACTCAACCCAAATTTTACCCCCATGCAACTGTACAATTTTGTTGCAGTGCGCAAGGCCAATGCCATTGCCTGCGTAGGCATTACGGTTATTAAGTCTTTGAAATATTACAAATATTTTCTCACGGTATTCAGGAGCAATGCCTATACCATTATCTTTTACGGCAAAAAGGAAATCATCAACCCTTTCTTCACAACTTATATGCACTGCGGGGGCTGCGCCAGGCTTAACAAATTTTATGGCGTTGCCAAGCAGGTTTTGAAACAATAGCCTCAATTCGGTTTTATAGCCCTGCAGCGCCGGCAAGTGCGTACTTGTTATAACTGCTTTGTGTTCGGTTAACGAAAATTCCAAATCGCGCTGCACTTCCTCCAGCAACTTGCTGCAGTCAATGGCTGCAAGTTGCCTGTTTTGCCCAAGGCGGCTGTAATCCAGCAGGCCTTTTATAAGCTCCTTCATCCTGTTTGTTGCCGCTGTAATATAACCCAGCATCACCACGCCTTTTTCGTCAAACAAAGAGCCATATTCAGCTTCCAGTATTTCTGTTAAGCTGGTAACGCTGCGCAGGGGCTCCTGCAAATCATGACTGGCTATATACACAAATTGCTCAAGCTCTTTGTTTTTGGCCTTTAGCTGTTCAGTATAAAGTTCTTTTGCCGCATCATTCGCCTTTCTTTCGGTAAGGTCGCGTGTAACTTTGCTAAATCCCGCCAGGCTTTTATTTTCGTCGTGAATGGCTGAAATAGTAACGCTTGCCCAAAACAGGCTGCCGTCTTTTTTCATACGCCATCCTTCATCTTGTGCACGGCCGGTTTCGGCAGCCTTCTTAAGCAATTCTTCCGGCTTTTTTAGCTGCCTGTCTTCAACTGTGTAAAATCTCCTGAAATTTTCACCAATTATTTCATCGGCCGTATAGCCCTTAATTTTTTCAGCCCCCCTGTTCCAGTTCACAATGTCACCATACACATCCATCAAAATAATAGCATAGTCTTCAATTTCATTAATAGCATTTTCAAGATAACTGCAATCTTCTGCAGCCCTATTATGGCCAAATAAGTTTACTTGCGGCATTTAACAACTTTGTTTAAAATGTTTACTGCTGTTTAGGGGGCAAAAGATGGAATTTTACGTATAACCGGTAATAAGCCCTGTTTACTGCGAACGCCTGTTAAAGGCTCTATTAACTGATGACACAACAATTTAACCAAATATAGACAACAATAACAATATTGCACACTTACCGGAAAACCATTTTGCCACCTGGCGGCCGTTTTAACAGCATGCAGTTACCTGTTGCTTTTAAAGCAACGCAATAATATTGTTTGCTATTTACAAATGCCGCTAAAATATTTTGCATTATCCCGGCAAACCAGGAAGAAGGATAAGCCATTATGATAATAATTGCATTGCATATTTCCACGGGTATTGATTATAAAATCAAAATTACTCCGGCGTATTATTGCAAATTATGATGTTTGTTAGCTTTATAGAATAAAATGTAAGATATAAATGGCAGATAATATATACTGGTTATCATATAGCACAACGCCGCCTTATTTTTAATTAGTAGCAAGTTACGCCAGCCCAGGTAACAATGTAACAAATGCACAGGTTAATACCGGCCCACATCACGCTCCCACTTGCGGCTTTTGCCGCCGGTATATGTACGTTTTATCCATCCCCTGTCTTTATTTTTATATGCAAGCTTATACAGCCTTTTTCGCAGTGCGCGTGGGGCAAAAATACGCAGCCAGTTACCATGCCGGTGTGCCTGCACAACCCCTATTTGCTGCAGTACCTTGTAGGCGGCCGAGGCACAACGCATACCAAATATGGCGTAATCGTAAGGCGCCTGTTGTGTATAGGTAGCAGCCAGGCTGTCTAAAAGAGCCCTTTGCGCTGCGCTGATTGGTATCACCACTTCGCTGCGCTGCAGGCTGTCTATAATATAATTATGTGGCGGAAAAGTTTGCCATGCGCCTTGTACTGTACGATATTCAAATATTGAAGCAAATTTTCTTTTGCTTACCCTTCCAAAAACATGACAGGGATATTCAGTTGAGCGAAAACTAAGCACCCTGTTTTCTGCTATTTGTATAGCTACATGCCCGCCCCTTATACCGCCAAACCAGCGGGGTTCAATGTCTTCATAGCCC
>DASZUX010000642.1:0-5298 GCA_035547455.1 Chitinophagaceae bacterium | reverse complement strand
AATCTACAGGTGTATGGGGGTTAATTGCTACACCGGCCTTCATACCAAGGTTTTTAATCTGTTCAATATTCCGGTGCAGGTGGGGGCATACTTCGTAATGTACAATCAGGTGATCTGCGCCGGCTTTTTTAAAATCTTCGGCATATTTTCCCGGCTCTTCAATCATCAGGTGTACATCACAGGGCTTTTTGGTTGCCTTGCGTATATGTTCAATAATAGGCAGGCCAAAACTTATGTTGGGTACAAAACGGCCATCCATTACATCAAGGTGCAGCCAATCTGCCTCGCTGTTATTAACCATATCACATTCATCCTGCAGGCGCAAAAAATTTGAAGCAAGAAAAGACGGTGCTACTAATGCCATGTTCAACAATAATTAAGTGTACGATACATAGCGAAGATACCTAATATTTATTACGTGGCTGTTTAACTCGTAACCAGCACATTGCGGGAAAAACTTTCTTCCAGCGAAATAAATGTTTCAGTGCGCTCAATACCTTTAATTTTCTGCAATTCATCATGCAGTACAAAACGCAGTTGTTGAATATCTTTACACACAATTTCGGCAAACATGCTGTAGTTACCGGTAGTATAATTTAAACGTACTATCTGAGTTATTTTTCTAAGCTCTTTGGCAACAGAGTCATAAAGAGAACTCTTTTCAAGGTAAATGCCAATAAAGGCAATAACATCGTAACCGAGTTGTTTAAGGTCAACATTTAATTTTGTACCTTTAACAATACCAATTTCTTCCAGTTTTTTAATACGCACATGAATAGTGCCGCCGGAAACAAAAAGTTTTTTGCCGAGATCAGCATACGAAATGCCTGCATTTTCCATCATCTCCTGGATGATTTGAAAATCAAGTTTGTCCAAATTAAATTTTCCGCTCATTATGCATTCTTTATTAGAAATATAACAAATAAAAGCGTAATATACTAAACAATTTCTATATTTTTAAAAAAAATATTGAAATATTTGCATTGAATAATCATTTTTTTTGTAATATTGCACTGTCAAAACAAAAGAGCGGTTCTTTATACTGTGGGGTGATGAAATCTTGGCAGACATGCCCTCTCGTCTCGGGGGTGAAGAGTACAGGATAAAATAGGCATAGAGTCGACCATACCACGAGTTAGGCCGACCGGGGTTGACCACCAGACTTTGTGCCCTATCTAACTGCTTCGTGTAGGTTCGATCCCTACCCCTACAGCAAAGCCTCAAAATGCGTAAGAGTATTTTGAGGCTTTTTTGTGCCTGTTTTATTAATATTGTAAAAAGGTATTACTGCATAATGTAACCGATTGCCTGGTATGAGGTGCATTGTTTTATATATTATTATCATCCTCCTTTTGCCTGTTAACTGTTTTAGCCAGCAATTACAGCGAATACCCCACTGCCCCAGCAACGAGATTTACGATATAATGATAGACCACAAAGGCTTTTTGTGGATTGCCCACAGTATGGGGGTAAGCAGGTATGACGGGGTAAGCTTTACCAGCTTTTCAAATGTAGAACAGGCTGCCCTCGGAGCGACTGATTTGGTCGAAGACAATTACGGACGCATTTGGTACCATAATTTTAACGGACAGGTTTTTTATATACAAAATAACAAAAGCTTTATACTTACTCAGTATGATTTCAAGAAGGAAAAAACTTTTCCCAGAATGATTTTGCATGGAGATGAATTGATAATAACAAGTATTAAGGGACTATTTGTATGCAATACAAAAACACTTAGCTGCAGGTATGTAACAACCACTAAGGCCTCTCAAAATAATTTGGGCATCTTTAATGCCTGTATCATAAATAATATTGTGCTATGCTATGGCGGTCGTATTGGGTGGTTTTCTTACACCAATTCTACAGGTCTACGACCATTGTTGTCACCGCAGCTAAATTTGACATTAAGAACACAGGATCTTGGTAAACTGGCACAAGTAACCAGTCACGATACCGCGTTTCTAACACTTAACTCCCAAGGGACGATTTATGGTATTACTGTGAAAAATAACCAAGTTTTGCCCATATTTAGTACTAATATAAAACGCAGCATTAATACTTTATGCTCTGTGCAAGGTAAAATATGGATAAATACTAATAACGGCAGCTTTTGCCTATATGGGAATGACACCATAGCCAATTATAACATATCAAAACTTATAGCTGGACCTGACGGCAATACATGGGTAAGCAGTTTGTCCCAGGGATTACTGGTAAAGTCAACACCGCAAACATGGACAAATATTTCCTTTAATATACATCCTCCAGATTATTTTAGATGCATAAAAAAAACAGGTGACTTATTTATACTTTGTACTGAAACAGGTAAAATATATACTACAAGAAACCCGGCAAGTGGACAATTTTTACTTGTTAATTCTCTATCTTTTCAAAATGGTACGCCTGAAAACATTTTACCATTTTCTCCCGATGAAGATTTTATTATTTGCTCAAAAGCCATTTTCTTAATCGATCCAAGAAAAAGTAGAATAAGATTGATTGACCACATCTCAATAAAGGATATGGCAGTTGTTGACACCTTTGCCTATTTTTCATCGAATGTTACGCTATTTATTAAACAATTAAGTCTTTGGGGATTAAGAAACCCTCGTCCAAACAGTGGGTTCGTATTAGGAAAAAACCTCGTAGATACCGACTACGAATCAAAATTAGTAAATACAAAAAAAGCAGGTAGGACAAGAGCTGTATTATTCGATAGTTCATCGGGGGCTCTTTACGTTTCGTATGTTGACGGTTTGTATCGGTTAAAAAATACATCAATTACACCGGTATTATACAAGGGGAGTACTTTGTATACATCTTCGCTCGAATCTTTCAAAGGCAAGATTTATGCAGCAACTTTTAATAAGGGTTTATTTTTAATTTCCAACAAAGAGGTAAAACATATTGACGATAATGTTTTTGCACCAAATGATGCTATCGTAAAAATAAAACAGTGTGGCAACCATCTGTGGCTTTTTCGTACACGCGATATAGAATTACTTGATATATTAACCGACAAAATAATTAATACTCCACCTTTGCCGGTTGATATAAGCGAAATAACGGATGTTGATGAGAATGAGAGTAATATTTACCTTACCACCCATACGGGCTTGTATACTATGTCTTTATATGGGGCTGGCAAAATCAAAAAGGAAACTATAACACTGCTATATACATTGGTTAATAATACTGACACCATTACTGGCAGCAGTTATGCATTTGCATCCAACCAAAACAATCTTTTATTTAAACTTGCTATACCCGTTTACAACAATGCGGAGCGACTGCATTTTAAATATGCTTTAATAAACGGTAACGATGACACAACATGGTACTATACCCAGGATGCACAGCGTGACATTCAATTTAACGCGTTAAAGCCAGGCCATTATACATTTGAGGCTATTGCGGTTAAAGATGAGGAAGTTATAAGCACTGCGCCGCTTTTATATAGCTTTACTATTAAACAGCCGTGGTTTAACACTTGGTGGTTTTATACCGCAGTTATATTAATAATAATTACCGCACTGCTTACTCTGCAACAATACAGGTTGCGGCAGGTACTTAAGATAGAAACAATACGCAGAAAAATATCAAATGACCTGCACGATGATATAGGCTCTACCCTCAGCAGCATCAATGTGTACAGCCAGCTTGCTAAAACAGAAGAAGATAACAAAGGCTATATTAATACCATACAGCAAAACGCGGTAACAATAATCAATAACCTGGACGACCTGGTATGGAACATTAACCCAAAAAATGATGTACTTGATAATATAATTGTCCGCATGCAACTGTTTGCAGAACCTCTACTTACACAAAACAATATATATTATGAATTTAATGTAGATGCTGAAAATTTACAGATTACTTTAACCCCCAACTTGCGTACCAATTTGTACCTGTTGTTTAAAGAAGTTATAAATAATGTTATTAAACACTCCCATTGCACAACCTGTACTATAAGAATGGTGCAAAAAGGAAAGCATTTGAACCTTACCATTAAGGACAATGGCAAAGGCTTTATACCACAATTGCAAAGCAAGCACCGTAATGGGTTGCATAACATGCAGCAACGGGTTAGCGACATAAAAGGCAGCATTAGCATTAATAGCCGGCCAGGAAGTGGTACCGAAATTACAGTTACATGCCGCCTTAAATAAACAAGGCAATCCCAATTTGAGGTTGCCTTGTTATATGGTTATAAAATTTTCTTTTAACTGTTAAGCATAAGTGGCATTACCAGCATAAGCAACTCCTCACCCTCTGTTTCCTCTACTGGTTTTATTATTCCTGCTTTGGTAGGCGTTGAAAGCTCCATTTTCACTTCGTCTCCGTCGGCAGCATTCAACATTTCAATTAAAAATTTGGCATTAAATGCAATCTGCAAATCTTCCCCGCTATACTGGCAACTCATTCTTTCATTGCCTTCAAAGCTAAAGTCAACATCCTGGGCGGTTAATTGTAACTCACTGCCCGTAATATTTAAAGCCACCTGGTTAGTGCTTTTATTACTAAATATACTCACGCGGCGCAACGCACTTTGAAAATCGCTCTTGTTAACCACCAGTTTATAAGGGTTATCTGCTGGTATAACAACCTTATAATCAGGAAAACGCGCATCAATAAGGCGGCAAATTAGTTTTGTTGAACCATGTATTACAAACAAGTGATTGCCGTTGTAGCTAACAGTAACCTCGTCCTCGTTGTCAGGAATAGCATTTTTAAGCAGTGTAAGCGGCTTTTTGGGCACAATAAAGTTATCAGTTTTAGGGCAGCTAACGTCGGTGCGTTTATAACGCACCAGTCTGTGTGCATCTGTTGCTACCAGTTGCAGGCTACTGCTGGTGAGTTCAAAAAACACCCCCGTCATGGCAGGCCTTAAATCATCATTGCTTACAGCAAATAAAGTCTTATTTATCCCCGTAACCAGGGCACTGCTAGGCATGGTAAAGCTGTTGGTGTCGTCTGCTACAGGCTCTTTAGGAAAATTATCCGGGTTCTCGCCCATTACCTTGTACTTACCATTACTGCTGGTAATTTCAACGCCAAAACTTTTGTCAATATTAAAAGTAAGAGGCTGATCTGAGGTGTTTTTAAGGGCGTCCATTAGTATTCTCGCAGGTATGCACACCCGGCCATTGTCTTTACTTTCAACATCCATTTGCACCTGCATTACGGTTTCCAGGTCGGTAGCAACAACGCTTAGTTTCTTATCCGTTATATCAAACAAAAAATCTTCCAGTATAGGTAATACAGTATTAGCGTTTATTACACCGTTAATTT
>DASZUX010000641.1:0-14460 GCA_035547455.1 Chitinophagaceae bacterium | reverse complement strand
GGGCGCATAGCAGGCAAGTTCGCCTCAGATTTAAAGCTGGTAGAGGATGCGCAACTGGTAGCTGTAGCGGCAAGGGATAAGGAGCGTGCAGCAGCATTTGCCGCACAGTTTGGCGCACAGCGTAGTTATGCAAGCTACGGGGAACTGGTTGCCTGTAATGATGTGGATATTATTTATGTTGCCACCACGCACAACTTTCATTATGAGCACACATTGTTATGCCTGCATAACAATAAGGCCGTATTGTGTGAAAAGCCTTTTGGCATAAACGGCAGGCAGGTAAAGGAAATGATTGCGCTGGCAAGACATAAAAACATTTTTTTGATGGAAGCCCTGTGGACAAAGTTTTTGCCACAGTTTGGCAGGCTGAAAGAAATGATTGCAAAAGATATGCTGGGGGAAATACGAAATATACGCGCCGATTTTGGTTTCAGGCCAAAAGACCCTGTACCGCCCCGTTTATTTGACCCTGCATTAGGCGGCGGCAGCCTGCTGGATATTGGCATATACCCCGTGTTTATTACCCTTGCCCTGTTGGGTAAGCCGGATGTTATTGAGGCCAGCATGAGCCCCGCACACACAGGGGTTGACCTGCAATGCGCAATAATGTTTAAATATAAAAATGGTGCGCTGGCGCAATTGTTCTCAACTAATGATACTGACACGGCTACAGAAGCCGATATAAACGGCACCAAAGGCTGTGTACGCTTAAAAGGGCGCTTTCACGAGTTGTCAGCGGTAATTGAATTTACGCCAAAGCCAGGTGAAACACAGGTAATGCCTTTTGTTAAGGATGATGCCGGCTGGGGGTACCAGTACGAAGCACGCCATGCAGGGGAATGCCTGCGTAAAGGCCTTACAGAAAGCCCTGTAATGACGCACCAGGACTCAATAGATTTAATTGAGACGCTGGACAGGATACGCCAAAAAGCCGGTATTTACTACCCTGCTGACGATGAAAAATAACGGGTTGATGTTTTGTAACTGCTGTGTATAAAGTGTTTTGGCAAGGTTATTGAACAGTAAAACATAGCCGTTTGTTAACCTAATACATAAAAATTATGAGCACCAAAAACCTGTTAATTGCCTTCGCGTCGGGTATAGTTGCCGGCGCCGTTGTAACACTGTTAACGGCCCCGGCATCCGGCAGCGAAACCCGCGGCAAAATTGCAGATGCAACCGGGAAAATGAAAACAAGGTTTTTCCGTTTTATCGGCAGAGCATCTGATGAACTGGATGAACTGGAAGACCTTATTGAAACCCAGTCTGAAGGATTAAAAGACGATGTAAAACAACGTATCTTAAAGCTTATTGCAGCGGTAAAAACAAGCAGTACCCACATGGCTGAAGTAAAGGCCGATGCATAAGCGGGTAATATGGAAATTATAAAGGCCACCTGAGACGGTGGCTTTTGTGTTTATACAAGTAAAGTAAGTATGTAATAAGTATTAAAACAGGCTTGCCATAACCCGAGTGCCGACCAAACAGCTATATTATGCGACGAAAAATTTTTTTAGTTCACTAAAATGGTGCAATTTCATCACTCAATTAGGGTAAACCATTAACTAATTACTTATTCAATCAACTACGTTCTATGGTAAAGGGAAACAGGAAGAAGATAACCGTTTTTTTATGTATGTTGGCTTGCGTTGCCATGAGTATTGCCGCGCACAATGGCGAAAAACAGCAGGGCTTTAAAAACCTGCAGGTATTGCCTAAGGATATAAGCAAAGACAGCCTTGAGCATGTAATGCACTTTTTTACAAAGTCGTTAGGGGTGCATTGCGATTTTTGTCATGCCCGGTCAAAAGACAGTACACAGCGCTGGCCCGATTTTGCAAGCGATGACAAGCCTGAAAAGGAAATTGCACGCCACATGATGAAGATGGCCACAGAGATTAACACTACGTACTTTAACTTTAATGGTTCAGCCATGCCCGATACCATACACGTGGTAACCTGCATGACCTGCCACCATGGCGAGCCGCATCCTGAAAGCATGCCTGCTGCAATGGCGCCTCCCGGCCAGCCCGGTAACCAGCCGCCACCGCCTCCTCCCCAGCCGGCAAAACAATAGTTTTACTCAATAGTATTATAAGCAAAAGCCTGCAGGTATATCGCTTGCAGGCTTTTACTTTATTATGGCTGCTTTATTATTCCTGCAGGTAGCGTTGTATAATATCCTGTATGTTAGGGTAGGTGTTGTTCAGGTAAAGTTCCAGTATTTCTTTTCTAACCCATTCAATTTCTTCAATATCCTCGGTCGTTTGTGGTAACAGTTGCTGGCCGGGTGCGGCGGTTATAGCATACCAGTGTGTTTCCTTTACCACATCACAGTTGCTGTAGGTATCAAAATATTCGTGTTCAGTAGTACCAATAAACTTCTGCAATGTAATGTCTGCAAGCCCGGTTTCTTCTTTTACTTCCCGCAATGCACACGTTTCAATACTTTCACCCTCATCTAATTTTCCCTTGGGTAAGTCCCATTTTCCGCGCCGGTAAATCATCAGTAACTCATTATTCTCATTGCTTACAAGGCCGCCGGCGGCTATAATTTTTTTCATACAATAGCGTTTATATACAGCAGGTAACAGGTAATGTGCAGTGCAATTTATCATAAGTTAATTACAATAACTACATTCGCAGTTCTCAATCTTATTTTGCATTATGCTGTCAAACGAAAAAGCGGTAGCTGAAAAATTATTGCATGCGGGCGCGGTAAAGCTTAGCCCGCAACAGCCATTTACATGGGCAAGCGGGTGGAAAAGCCCCATTTATTGTGATAACCGCAGGGTATTGTCGTTCCCCTACGTGCGCGACTTTGTTAAAAGCGAATTATGTAACGTTATATTCGAGAAATTTCCCGGCGCTGAAATGCTTGCGGGTGTTGCCACTGCAGGCATAGCCTGGGGGGCTATGGCAGCAGACCAGCTAAAATTGCCTTATATATATGTTCGGCCCAAGCCAAAGGAACATGGTCTTGGCAACCAGATTGAGGGTTACTATGAAAAAGGCCAGAAGGCGCTGGTGGTAGAAGACCTTATATCAACCGGTAAAAGCAGCCTGCAGGTGGTAGATGTACTGCGTGCCGCCGGGGTTGAAGTTATAGGCATGGTGTCAATTTTTACATACGGGTTTAAAGTGGCTGATGATGCATTTGCTGCGGCGGGGGTGCCATATCACTCATTAACAAATTACACTGCTTTAATAGGGCTGGCCATTGAGAAGGGCACCATTAGCCCGGAGGCTGAAAATATGTTACTGCAGTGGAGGGAGTCTCCTTCTACCTGGCGGGGGGTATAATTATTTTGAAAAAAGTGTGTATGAAAAAAATATTATTATTGGCAGCCATGGTGGTAACAGCCTTTGCGGCAGGTGCCCAGGTAACTGCGCAAAAAGCTGCATGGATAAACATTAGCGTACCCCAGATGAAATGCTGGGTGTGTAAGGAAAAGCTGCAGCAATACCTGTTAAAAGAAACTGGCCCTTCAGGCGACGGCGGTATTTTGCAGGTAATAATAAATATGTTTAATGCTACGGTGCGTATAAGATATTCACCTGACAGGTTTTCGGTGGATGATCTGCGTACCTCCATCGCCAATGCCGGGTATGATGCTGATACGGTAAAAGCCAATGAAGACAGCTATAAATTATTACCGCCAATTTGTAAAAGAAAGGAAGATGGGGGCGGGCCGCAAAAAGGCCAGCCGCCTTGCACCATACCCCAAAACCAGCGTTAACTTTTTACCGGTATGACTGTGATAATTAAACCTGCAGCCGCTGCAGATGTATTGCTGTTGCAGCAACTAAGCATTGATACGTTTACTGATACTTATGGGGTGTATAATACACCTGAAAACATGCGGCTTTTTATTGAAAAGCATTATAGCACGCTGCAGCTTTTACACGAACTTGCTGATAATGCAGTACAATATTACTTGGCTTTTAACGGTAAAGTGCCCGCAGGCTATATGAAATTGCGCACAGGAGCAGAAAACCCGCCCGCACTTAACGGGCAAAAGCATATAGAAATTGAGCGAATATATGTACTGCCGGCTTTTAAAGGACAAAAAATAGGGAAACAGTTGATTGAGCATGCCTGCCGTGTGGCAACACAACAGGGTTACCAGGTAATATGGCTGGGCGTTTGGGAAGAAAACAAAAATGCATGTGCTTTTTATAACAAACAGGGGTTTGTGGTTTTTGGCGAACATGCGTTTGTACTTGGTACTGAAGCGCAGCGCGACTGGCTGATGAAAAAAGACCTGCAATAATTTATAACATGTACCCTGCAAATTTTCAGGATGGAATAATCTTGTTACCTTACACATATTAAGGTTATTATGCAAAAAGGCCCCTGGCTTGCTGTAACCCCTCACGAAACTCTGTTTTATGCAATTTAGCCGCAGGCGTGCTGTTAAGCTCAATGCCCTTTCACAGCTTAAACAGGTACTCAGGTTTTCAGCGGAAGCACATACAAAAAACATAAAAGACATACATCCCTTTGTACTGGAGCAGCAGCACAAAGCCATAAGCCGGCGACGTTTTGTAGGTGATATGTTTAAGGCAGGGGCAGTTGTGGGCGCCGCCGGACTGTACCAGGCATGCGCCACCGGCAACAAAAAAACACAACCCGTTGTTGCTATAATAGGGGCCGGTATTGCAGGCCTGCATGCCGGGTACATTTTAAAGCAGGCAGGCATAAATGCTAACATTTATGAATCCAGCGGGCGTATTGGCGGGCGGGTTTTTTCTGTAACGGATTTTATGGCTAAAGGGTTTTGGACAGAAATGGGAGGTGAGTTTATTGATACTGACCATACTGAAATGCTGGCATTGGTAAAACATTTTAACCTGCCCCTTTTAGACAGGAAAGCACCCTCCGAGCAATCGCTGAAAGAGTATTCCTATTACTTTAATAAAACGCATTACCGGTTAAAAGATATCCTGGACGTTTTGCATCCCGTATCAGGGCAGATAATCAGAGACATCAATTCGCTTTCAAAAGACATACGTTACAACAGCCATTCACCTGCCGATGCAGCATTAGATAGTTTAACCGTGATGCAGTACGTTGAAAAGCTTGGTATAAGTGGCTGGTTTAAGTCTTTTATCTATAATGGCTATACCGCAGAATACGGGATGGATGCCGGTGAGCAGTCTGCCCTCAATTTTCTAACACTTATAGCGCCGGATGAAAAAGGTGAGTTTACCCCTTATGGCAGCAGCGATGAAAGGTATTCTGTAATAGGCGGTAATGAAAAGATATGTACTGCTTTAGCCGCGCAACAGGACGGCCGGATTTTTACTGAGCACAAATTAACATCGCTGGGGCAAAACAGCCTTGGCCGGTATAAGCTGGGCTTTAATACCGGTGTTAACAAACATGAAGAAGTTATTGCTGATATTGTGATGCTTACATTACCCTTTACCTTACTGCGCGAAGTGGATATTACAGTGCCATTACCGGGATGGAAGCTGAACACTATAAAAAATCTTGGTTATGGCAGTAACTCGAAGATATTTGTGGGCATGAATGAGCGTGTATGGCGCAAAGCCGGGTATGCAGGATACACGTTTACTGACAATGGACTGATGAATGGGTACGACAGCACGCAAATGCAAAACGGCAATGCAGGCTTTGGTGTATTTACCATTGCGCCGGGGGGAAAGCCGGGCACAGATGCAGGAAAAGATTATAATGCCATGAAAGAGCAAAGCGTTACACAGTTGGATGAGATATACCCCGGTGCAAAAGCTAGTTTTACGGGCCGGGTGCAGTGCTGGAACTGGCCGGGTTATGCCTTTGCAAAGGGCAGCTATATGTCATATAAAGCGGGGCAATATACCGCTATGCAGGGGGCACAGTTTAAGCCGGTAGGTAATCTTTATTTTGCGGGTGAGCATTGCAGCATAGCTTCGCAGGGGTTTATGAACGGGGCAGCAGAAACCGGAAGAATGGCTGCGCAAATGATTTTAAAGCAATTGAATACCGGTAAATAGCTAAAACATTTACCCCATATACGCAGTAATTGCTACCGGCAGGCCAACAACAATTGTGGCAAGTATAACCCTGTACACCAGCGAAATTTTTGAGGCTGCAATCAGTTTGTCAATACATAAAAACCATGCAATTACCAGCCCGGTAACGCCGGCAATTACCAGCATGCTTTTTAATAAAACGCTTATAACCATAAGTGTGGCGCTTGTAAGCAGCAGTGCAAGCGGCGCGTAATCCTTTTTTCCAATAACGAAGTTTTTCACAGCAAATTTTTTTAAAAACCAATTAATCTAAATGCGTGCCAACTTTTAGTATTAACTTAAAAAGTGTACAAAAATTTTATTTGCCTTGTAATGCTAAACCGCTATCTTCGGCAATTATATAAGTACTTATATAATTTATGAACTTTTATCAGCAGCTTGGTTTTCTTGTGTTTGGCAGCAGGTTACGCAGGCTAAGCGAGGCATTTTTAAGCGATGTAAATGCTATTTACAAAGCACATAAAATACCATTTGATGCTTCGTGGTTCCCTGTTTTTTATATCCTTTCTGAGCAGGGGGAGGTTTCCATAAGGCAAATATCCGCGCAGTTAGGTATCACCCATTCGGCCGCCAGCCAAATGGTTAGCAACCTGCAGCAAAAGGGGCTTATAAAATCAACCGTGTCAAAAAAAGACGCGCGTCACAAGGTAGTAGCCTTTACCCCCAAAGGGCAAAAGCTGCTGCAAAAAATACAACCTGTATGGCAGGCGCTTCATGCAGCCATGCAGGAATTAGGCGGCGGCCCCGCAAGCAGCCAGGAGATATTACAGGCCCTTGCCGGTATGGAGGAACGTATGACCGAGAAAACGCTGTTTGAGCGGATTGAAGATCATTTATAAACGATAGCTTGCTATGACAGAGGCGTACATGCCCATAAGTAAAGACTGGACTGACTTTGCACAGGTAAAGCAACTGCTGCTGCCAGGTAACAAACTTGCACTTACTGCCGGTGCCCGCACAAGTATTGAGCGTTGCCGTAACTATCTTGACGAAAAAATGGAGGCCAATAACGGCCTGTATTACGGTATTAATACCGGGTTTGGCTTTTTACAAAATGTAAAAATTGATGCCAGCCAGGTGGAAAAGCTGCAATATAACCTGCTGGTATCGCATGCCTGCGGTATGGGGGAGGAGGTGCCGAAAGATATAGTGCGCCTTATGCTGGCGCTTAAGGTAAAATCGCTCAGCTACGGTAACAGCGGCGTGCAACTGGCTACGGTAGAGCGCCTCGCCGGCATGTACAACAATAATGTGCTGCCGGTAATCTATACCCAGGGCTCGCTGGGCGCCTCCGGCGATCTTGCGCCTTTAAGCCATCTAAGCCTGCCGCTGATGGGCCTGGGGCAAGTAAATATGCAAACCGCGAATGGTGAATGGTGCAGCATACCGGCGGCGCAGGCGTTGCAGCAGCATAACTGGCAGGCCATAGGCCTGCGCAGCAAAGAAGGTTTGGCTCTGATAAATGGCACGCAGTTTATGAGCGCCTACGGAATGTACTGTCTGCAAAAAGCGGCACACCTGCTTGGCATGGCCGACCTTATAACCGCCCTGTCGTTTGATGCGTTTGATTGTATTGTTGACCAATTACATCCTAAAATACAGGCCATACGCCCGCACAAAGGCCAGGTGGCAACTGCAGAAACCATAAACAGTTACCTGCATGGCAGCGAAATACTTGCCAGGCCTAAAAACCAGGTGCAGGATCCATACTCATTCCGTTGCGTGCCGCAGGTGCACGGCGCTACCAAGGACGTGTTTAATAATGTGCTGGAAGTTTTTCTTACAGAAATAAATTCAGTAACGGATAATCCAAACATATTTCCCGAGGACGACTTGATAGTGAGTGGCGGTAATTTTCACGGGCAGCCCCTGGCGCTTAACCTTGATTTTTTAGCCATCGCTATGAGTGAAATTGCCAATATAAGCGAACGCAGGATATACCAGCTTATCAGCGGGCAGCGCAACCTGCCGTTATTTCTTGTAAAGGAAGCCGGCCTTAACAGCGGCTTTATGATACCGCAGTACACTGCTGCCGGTATTGTAAGCGAGAATAAGCAATTATGCACACCGGCATCGGTAGATTCCATTTCATCTTCCAACAACCAGGAAGACCATGTGAGCATGGGCGCTAACGCAGCCACAAAATGCCTGCGCGTAATTAATAACGTGGAGCGTGTTTTGGCAATAGAATTGCTGAGTGCCGCACAGGCGCTTGATTTCAGGAGACCTTTGCGTACATCGCCCGTGCTGGAAGAGTTGCATCACGCGTTCAGGCAAAAAGTAAGTTTTAACGAAGCAGACAGGGTATTGCACGACGATATGATGAAGGCGGTAGAGTTTGTAGGAGGATGGCAGGTAAAATAGATGTTTTGCTTTTTTCGCAAGGGCTGCTTACCTATTACAAATAACAGGCATTTTGATGAAGCAGGAAAAATTGATTTCCCCGGCGTGAGTATTATATATGCCCGATGAATTTTTACAAGAATTGCAGGAAATTGACTAACCATATTATAACATAAAATTTTTTGCTTATGGTTCACACAACAAACATTCCCAAAACACCTACCGGTACACAGCTTAGTTGCAAAGGATGGATACAGGAAGCTGCATTGCGTATGCTGCTTAATAACCTGGACCCTGCCGTAGCAGAAAGGCCGGAAGATTTGATTGTGTACGGCGGCCGCGGTAAGGCAGCACGTAACCATGAAGCACTGCACAATATTATTGCCGCGCTTAAAACGCTTGAGAATGATGAGACTTTATTGGTGCAAAGCGGTAAGCCGGTGGGTATATTAAAAACGCATGCTGATGCCCCGCGTGTGCTGATAAGCAACAGCCAGCTTGTGCCCAAATGGGCCACCTGGGAACATTTTGACGCGCTTGAAAAGAAAGGATTGATGATGTACGGCCAGATGACTGCCGGCAGTTGGATATATATAGGCAGCCAGGGTATTGTGCAGGGTACTTACGAAACGTTTTCCGCAGTAGCCAATAAACATTTTGGCGGCTCATTAAAAGGTACCTTAACTGTTACTGCCGGGCTTGGCGGCATGGGTGGCGCACAACCGCTGGCTATTACTATGAACGAGGGAGTGGCATTGGTTGCCGAAGTAGAGGAGTGGCGTATTGACAAACGTATTGAAACAAGATACCTTGATGTAAAATACACTGATATTGATGCCGCCATTAACAGGGCATTGCAGGCAAAGGCAAATGGTGAAGCATTAAGTATAGGCGTGCTGTGCAATGCAGTGTTATTGCTGCAAAGACTGATAGAGCAGAACACTGCCATTGATGTGCTTACAGACCAAACCAGTGCGCACGACCCCCTGGTTGGTTATGTGCCGCATACTTTAACCAACCAGCAGTCAAACGTACTGCGTGCCGATAACCCCACAGCATATATTGAACGCAGCTACGAAAGCATGAAACTGCATGTAGAGCTGATGTTGCAGTTGCAAAAGCGGGGCGCAGTTACATTTGATTATGGCAACAACATCCGCGCGCGCGCGCAGGAGCGTGGCCTGAAGAATGCCTTTGATTTTCCCGGCTTTGTACCTGCTTATATAAGACCGTTGTTTTGTGAAGGTAAGGGGCCGTTCAGGTGGGCAGCATTAAGCGGCGACCCCGCTGACATTGCAGTAACGGATGAAGTAATAGCCAGGATGTTTCCCGATAATGAAAGCCTGCAACGCTGGCTGAAGCTCGCCAGGGAGCGCATAGCTTTTCAGGGCCTGCCTGCAAGAATATGCTGGCTGGGCCAGGGGGAACGGGAGAAAGCTGGTTTAGCTTTTAATGAGCTGGTAAAAACAGGCAAAGTAAAAGCCCCCATAGTTATTGGCCGCGACCACCTTGACACGGGAAGTGTGGCCAGCCCTAACCGCGAAACAGAGGCTATGATGGACGGTAGTGATGCTGTGGCTGACTGGCCGTTGCTTAACGCCCTTACAAGTACTGCGGGGGGCGCAAGCTGGGTAAGCCTGCACCATGGCGGCGGTGTAGGTATGGGCTATAGCATTCATGCCGGTATGGTAATAGTGGCAGACGGAACAGATGAGGCGGCAAAGCGCCTGGGCCGCGTGCTGCGTAATGATCCTGGTATTGGTGTTATACGCCATGCGGACGCCGGTTACGAAATTGCCAAAGCCACTGCAAAAGAGTTTGGATTGGATATACAGGAAAGACTTACATAACTGTAATAAAATACCCACCAGTACGTATTGGTTACAAAAGATTTAATTGCCAGGTTGCAGAAAAACTGCCATGGTAATACGGAAAATTGATTTCGGCCTGCAATGGCTCATTGTATCACTGTTTGTCTTTTGCCTTGTTTGGTACTCAATCAAAAATCAATATTTTAATATTTATGCGTTCCTGTTATTGCCTGTCTTATCAATATGGCAAATAATCAGCGCCATATTAATGCAGGTATTTTTAAAAGATGCTCTTGCGCGTAAAGCACTCGCTGTTTACTGGAAAATAGTTTTACCAGGTGCAGCGCTGTTTATCACTTCACTTTTTTTTAGCGACAAAGCGATAGATGATAACGAGGTATTGCCGCTAACCCTTGTTATTGCAGGCGAACTGGGTGGTATTATTGCCTCCGGCTTTTACCTGTATATTTATCAAAAACATTTCCTAAAAAAAATATAACTGCTCTTTTTGCAATTGTTGTTTTCACATTGTTTTAATAACCTGTTGATTTTATGGCATGATTTTAATGCTGTTATAAGCATAATCAAAAACATTAAATTATGAAAGCACAATTTATTAAACTTGACACCATAGAAACAAACGAGGATGGTGCAGTAGTAATTAATGCAAACAATATTTCTTCCATAAGACGCATTAACTATAACGATACATTGCAAACAATGATATTGATGGTAGGCGGTGAACGTTTTGGAGTGCACCAGATGCCGGAAGAAATAGTAGAAATGGCCGAACATGCAAGAGAATACTCGGTATTATAAAATACAGCCTGAATATAAAAAAGCACGCCTTACCGCGTGCTTTTTTATTGCACGAAAGTTGCCTGCCATGATACGCGGGTAACTGCTAATGATTATTTTTACGCTTTGTGTATGGAAGCGGAAAGGCAAAATATGGTGAAGTTGCGAATAGTACTGCCAGAATGCAGTTGGCATTCCTTTAAAGCAGAAACCGTATGGGCCACAATGCTGGAGGATAACCTGTACCGCCTTGAGAATACCCCTTTTTTTGCTGATAATGTTAGTTACCATGATATTGTATTTGCCTGGTATGATGAAGAACGGGATGCACTTATTGTTAAAAGCGTGCAGCAACGGTCAGGCAATTCTACCTTCAGGATAATACTTGCCGATGGCATACCGTACGAAACATTCTGCACCGCTATAGAAAAGGCACAGCAACCAGGCTGTACGTATGAAGGCTATAAAAATTACCAGTTTGCACTAAATATACCACCGGCAGTTGACGTAAAAGATGTTATTGCTGTTTTAAAGGATGGTGAAAAGGCCGGTACCTGGTATTTTGAACCGTCGCATGTGTTTGATGCCGGTGAACAACTATAATTATACTTTTTGCAATAATGGAACAAAAACTGCAACAGCAATTTGAAAACGGCATACGCACCTCTACTGTATGGCAGTGCGGTGGTATTTTGCTTGGTCATGCAGTATCTGTGTGCAATAGTTACAGCAGTTTTGCCGGCAGCAGCAATACAAACACGGTGCGGCTGCATTTTGGCTTAAAAGGCGATTATAAGTTTTTATACAGGCAGCTTAATACAACGTACGACCTTGCCGGCGGGCATCATAACATTATGTATTCAAAAGGGTTTGATATTGTGGTGGAAAATAAAACGCTGGAACTGGAAACATTTGGCGTGCAGTTTCCGCCTGAACTTTTTATGCAGTTTACCAAAAACGCCAGTGACCATTTACAGCGCTTTACAGAAGATATTATGGCCGGCAGGAGTGTAATGCTGAGTGAAAACTGGGGCGCTGTGAGTCCTGCAATACAACAGGTAATACAACAAGTAATACACTGTAATTATGCGGGGGAGCTTAAAAATTTGTTTCTGCTGTCAAAAAGTATTGAGTTACTGGTGCTGTGTGCAGAATCGTATAAAGCAGCCAACCAGGAAAGGCTTTTTATTAAAAGCAAAACGGATAAAGAGAAAATTATAGCCGCAAGGGATTTTGTAAACCGGCGTATTGATAACCCGCCCAACCTGTCGGAAATTGCGAGGGCAGTAGGGATGAATGAATACAAGTTAAAACGTGGTTTTAAAGAAACATTTAATACTACTGTGTTTGGATATTTAACAGAGCAGCGGCTGCACGTGGCACAACAATACCTGCGTGATACTGATAAGACCGCCGCCGAAATTGCCGCAGAACTGGGGTATGCTACCCCGCAGCATTTTAATAACGCTTTTAAGAAAAGATTTGGCGTTACTCCCTTTTCGGTTAGAAATAATCCGTAAAATGCAATAAACTTTTTCAGTAACGGTTTAATATTGCATCATTACATCATATAAAAAAGAATGTATGAGTTTGCCATTAATTGTTGAAAATACTATTGCTATAAATGCGCCTGCAGAAAAGGTGTGGAACTTGCTGGTAAACCCGCAGCAAACAAAAAAATATATGTTTGGCTGCGAAGCAACGTCAGACTGGGCGGTGGGAAGCCCGTTGTTATGGAAGGGCGTTTATGAAGGGAGCGAGATGATTTTTGTAAAAGGCAACATTGTAGCCATTCAGCCCGGCAAATTACTGGTTTACACAGTATTTGACCCCAACAATACAGCAATACCCGATGTGCCGGAGAATTATCTTACGGTTACATACGCACTTGCGGAAGACAATAGCATAACTACCCTTACTGTTTCGCAGGGTGATTTTGCTACTGTGGCACAAGGCGAAAAACGTTACAAGGAAACCTATAACAATGGTGAAGGCTGGAACCCTATATTAGTGCAAATAAAAGCACTGGCAGAGGCGGAATAATTACACATGCAAAAAATCCCATCCTGTAAATTTTGGGTCATGTATATGTAATAATTCCTTTAAAAACTTTTCAAAAATAGCAGCATCGCTATAGCAGGCAAACCCTGCAATATAAAACCGCCCGGTTTGGGTACCTATATAAGTTGCATGGTTTTTACCCAATCCTTTCAAAAAAATACCCTGCACGTCTTTTGCTTCGGCAAAAGTAATTTTAGAAGTTAAGTGAAATCTTTTTCTAATACTATTCACTACAGGGTTGGAGTTTTTGCGCGCTATTTTACCGCAGTTTACATCAATTGTTACAGTATCGCGTGTAAAAAGCAGCCATGCAGCTATACATGCGGCGCATGATAATATAAAGGTGTATTCTGTGTGATATTCAAAGCTTTTGGTAGCACAAGCGGCTGCACCAACAACTAATACAACCAGGGCAAGGTAGTCGTAAATGGTATTCCTGTTCTCAATAACTACAGTGTTGTCCTGCGTTCTAATAATTGGAATTTTTATGTTCAAAAGTTCTTCCGGCAATTCCGTCATGCATAAATTTTGAATAAAACTACCAAATAAGATATAAATTTTATATCAAAAACATGCGCCGATGCCAGCCTGTGGCGCTGTGTTACCATTAAAAGCCTTGCCGCCGTTGTTGAGGCCAAATGGAATAAAGTTTATGCCCCCGTTGCGCAGACTGTCACCGGCGGGCAATTGGTAATTATCTAACTGCAACAGCCTGGCCGGTATTGTTTCATTGGTGTTGCCCGGGTTTTTAAACTGTGGTCTTACATTGTAGCCTGCTACCTGGCTTTTAAAATGCTCATGCCTGGTTGCCGTTACCCATTTTATAAAGTCAGTATTACCGGCCACATTAAAACCTCCGGGAAAACTCCACCAGTCATTCCCGAGGAATACGTCATTGCCACCAATACCCCTTATAAGGCTGCCCTTGGCAACAAAAATATTATTATAAAATTTAAAATCTTTATGCTCGCTTTCCTTGTCGTAGCTTATAGCGGCTGCTTTTGTATTGTATATAACGTTGTTATAAAACAGGCATTTTTTAAACTGGCTGGTATCGCGGGAACTGTTCCATATAAAAACTCCAGCTTGTGCAGGCGATACAGCGCCGTCGTTTTCGCTGATATTAAAGCGTATCACATTATCGTGCCACTTACCCGCACCCGCATACTGGAAAATGCCAAAGCCGCTGCCCTGGTTGTTGTATGAGAGGCAATATTGTATAATACTGTTGGTTACGCCGCCATCAAGGTCGTAACCGCCGCCGTCGCCGCCGCCCTTTGATGTTTTATTGGCATAAGATATACAGTGCTGGATTATTACCTTGTCTGCTTCAAAACACCATATACCTACCGGGCCGTTGCCGGTACGCGGCATATCCCATCCATTGTTGGTGGCAGTACAATAT